>DAHXOQ010000048.1:7669-13239 GCA_027364815.1 Acidobacteriaceae bacterium
TCCAGGCGTCATCCTGCCTATCGATTCAATCGAGAACTTCTCCTTCGTCACCTCGGGCAGCGTCGAGCTCGGCCGCAACTCGGGCGGTACTGCAAACCTCACCATCAAGGCCGGTACTAACCAGCTCCATGGTTCCGGCTACTACTACAACCACGACGAGCTCTTCCAGAAAGATAACCCGCTCACTCTCTCCAAAACCAAGACTCGTGACGTTCATTACGGCTACTCTGTCGGCGGGCCTATCTGGAGGGACAAAACATTCTTCTTCCTCGGCGGCGAGTATGAAAAGTTCCTCATCGGCGCAAGCAACAAGGGAACCACGCCCACTCCCGCATATCAGGCCGAAGCAATGCAATTGCTCAACTACTACGGCATTCCTGAAAACCCGGTCTCCGTAAACCTCTTGAACGGCACTGGCTCCGATGGTGGACTTTGGCCCACAACCGCACTCACCGGCTCGGCTATCAACTCCAATAATCCTGGGCCCAGCAACTACACCTCGACCGGAACGCTCAACGGTCACAGCTACAACGGCATCATTCACCTCGATGAGAACCTCACCGATAAGGATCATCTCTCGGCAACTTGGTTCATCGGGCAGGGCACTCAGGTCGCGCCGACCTCTTCCCAAATCTACTACTACTTTGAGAATGCGCCTATCCACGTCCAGAACTACTCGCTCGTTTACAACCGCGTCATCACGCCAAGTATCACGAACCAGCTTTCCGCCGGTGTCAGCTACTTCAATCAGGCTTTCTCGGACGCTTACACCAACTTTAATTTGACCGCGCTCGGCCTCGATACAGGCGTCACTTCGCCCTCACTCGCTGGCGCGCCTCATCTCACAATTGGTCCTTCCACCGCCTCTACGGGTCTCACCGCAAGCGGCCTCGGTTTCGATCCCACTGGTGTCACCGCTCCTTCCGGGCGTAATGACATCACCGGCCATCTCGACGATACCTTTGCTTGGACCAAGGGTGCTCACCAGTTCAAGTTCGGTGGCGAGTTCCGTCAGGCCCAGGTCGACGACTTCTACCAGACCGGTCAGCGTGGCACCATCTTCTTCGATGGCAGCCAGGGACCTTGGAATACTGCGGGCAGCAATGCAACATGCGACGCCCTTTCCACAGGCACGAATGGCACATTACCGACATTTACCGACGGCAACGTCTATTACCTCGCCGACTTCCTCGCCGGTTGCTTCAACGCCAGCGCGTCATCTATCGTCCTCGGAGATCCAAAGCGTCAGGTTTTCGTCAACACTTTCTCCCTCTACGCCTCGGATGCATGGCAGCTAAGCAAGAGTCTGAGCTTCAACTATGGCGTCCGTTACGACTATGAAGGTCCCGTCCACTCCGGAAAGCATGACCTCTCCGTCTTTGACCCCTCCCTGCCTTCCGGCCTCGCTGTTGCTGGAGTTGATGTCCCGAACATTTACGGCAAATTCTGGGGCGGCGTCGCTCCCCGTGTTGGCTTCAGCCTGCAACTCGATCAGGCTGGCAAGAGCGTTCTGCGCGGTGGTTACGGTTTCTACTTCGACTCCATCTACATGAAGTCCGTGCTTCAGAACAACGGCCTTCAGAACATCTCTGTCTTTGGTCCCGGACAGAATCCGGCCGGCGTAAACATTTCGGAACAAGTCTCTGGCAACACAGGCGTAATCCTCCAGCCCGGTACTCAGATCTTCCCATCCTTCTCTCTGAGCTCTCTGCCTACCAGCGGGATCAATATCTCCACCTTTGACCCCCACTTCCGTCCCCCTTACACCCAGTCATTCGACCTCAACCTGCAGCACAGCTTCACCCAGCCCATCATCTGGCAGATTGGGTACGTGGGCAACAAGGCAACTCACCTGATGGGCGTCTTTGACATCAACCCCGCGGCTGTCAGTTCTGGCGGCGCTGATTCAACTCGTCCATACTATAGCCAGTTCCCGCAGTTCTCCGCCATTGATGAGGCCAAGAGCAACCTGGGCTCAAACTACAGTTCGTTGCAGACAACCATTCGTATTCAGAGCTGGCACGGCTTGACCTCATCCATTGGTTACACATGGGGCCACGCGCTCGACTATGAAACCGGACTCCTGCCATACCTTCCGCAGAATCCCTACAATGAGAGCGCCGAGTACGGAAACTCCGACTTCGATGTGCGCAACACCCTCACTGGTTACTTTGACTACACCGTCCCCAAGTTCGCTGGACCTGAGCGCTTATCCAAGGGCTGGGAGTTCAACTCTGGCTTCAGCTTCCACGGCGGCATGCCTTACACCGTCCTGGCCTCAAGCAATGTGAGTGGTAACGGCGACAACGCTGACCGTGCCGTCCAGGTCATCCGCCATCCGAACAACGTCAATCACAACGTCCAGTCTGGCGGAACTGTTCAGTGGTTCGCAGCAGGTTCATTTGCGGATCCGAGCGCTGGCACTTATTCACCTACTCGCCGTGGTCAGAACTACAACCCGGGCTACTCGGCTGTTGATCTCTCGGTCATCAAAAATACCAAGATTACCGAGCGCATAAATCTGCAAATCCGCGCCGATATCTTCAACCTCTTTAACCACCTCAACCTTGCTCCTATCGGTGAGCCTTTCACTGGCGAGGGTGGTTCGAATGGTGGAACAATCGGAAACACCATCGGCCAGTACCTCGGCAACCCCGGTATCGGACCCGGCGAACCCATGAACGCAGTCTTCGCAGCGAAGATTCAGTTCTAACTTTCCCAACCCTCAACAAGAAAGGCCCCGTCCATCCGACGGGGCCTTTCTGTTTGTTCCCATGTTGATTGATTGCAATCCGCGCCTACGCCAGCTCCGAGTACGGATAATCCATCTGCCTTCTGTTCACTGGTAGTGCCTCAAACTGCGCCGTCGTCTGGCTCATCACCGCGTTGAAATCCTTGCGGAAGCTCGCCATCTCTTCACGCGTTCCCACCGTGACGCGCACGTGATGTGGCCACGACGGCCACGGGCGTCCTACATACATATCCCTCGCAGCCAGAGCCGCAATCACCTGTGTATTCGGCCGGCCCACATTCACCATAAAGCAATTCGTCTGCGACGGCGTACAGTTGTACCCCTCCGACTTGAGCCACGCTATTGTCTCGCGCCGCACATCACCAATGATCTTCTTGCGCGCAGGCACCAACTCGGCATCCAGCAAACTCGCCTTGCCCGCCGCTACCGCTGTAATCGGCGCCAGAGGCTCGCCTCCAAGTGGAACCAACTGCTTCACCAAATCAGGACGCCCAATCACAAACCCAAGCCGCAATCCCGCCATCCCATACAGCTTGGAGAATGTGCGCAGCACCATCACATCCTTGCCCGCCTTCACAAAATCCAGCGACGGCGTAGCATCTGAAAGATGTATGTACGCTTCGTCAATCAGAATTATCGTCCCCTTCGGCGCGTTATTCACAACGTATTCAATATCTGCGCGGCTCGTGATCGTCCCCGTCGGGTTGTTCGGATTGCAAATGTAAATCACCCCCGGCGTCGCTGTCGCTGCCAGCATCTTCTTCACATCATGCGTCGCAAGACCATCAGGATCTGCAAGCGGCACCCTGAATATCGGTGCGCCTTTCCCCTTCGCTGCCCAGATCGGCGCTTCGTAGCCGGGGTCGGCCAGCACCAGACCGCGTTCCTTGCTCGTGAACGCAAGCACCGTCAAGTGCAGCGGATCGCTCGAGCCCGGATAAACCATCACCATCGCAGGGTCAAGCCCCTCCTGCTTCGCAAATATCTCCGCCAGCTCATCCTGAAATGGCATCAGGTATCGCCCCCCGCGAGGAATCATTTCCTCGATCGCTTTGCGCGCAGCTTCACTCGGACCAAGTGGATTCTCGTTCGCGTCAATGTGAATTCCCTTGTTGGGGTCGGCAAAGTGTGGGCGCTGCGCCGCAGCCAGGTGAAACTCTGAGAGCCCCGGCATTGCCGCTAGCGCTGACGCTCCAGCTGCGATTTTGAAAAAGTTGCGGCGTGTGAAACCACTCTTGCTCATCGGATCAACAACAATATTTGTCTGCATCGTTTGGGCTCCTGAACTTGCATGTGATTGGGCTCGCGCCAATAGTCATGGACTGACGTACTGTAGTTGGACGGAATGAACGCGTAGAATGGTCTTCCATTATCCAACGTAACCGCCCGTTGCCATGCTTTGCAAGCGGAAATTGGGCGTCATTTTTCAATTTACATAAAGAAATCAGGGTAATTCGTTTGTATACTCAATCCACCCTGCGCGGCATAAGCGTCAGACGTGCAGTCAGCACCACCAGCGCCACCCACAGAAGATCCGCAGTCAGCAAATGAACAACCTGCATCCACACCGGAGCCAGCAACGCCACATTCAACGCGCCCAAAACGTACTCCGCCACCAGCAGCCCCAGCACAAAGTAAGTCAGCAGTTGATTCTTCCAGATCTTCCCCGGTCCGCTCTGCAGCAGCGCGCGTGAAAGCAGCCACAACAGAAAAATGCTCGCCAGAATTGCGACCGACGGATGCGTCCACCGCCAGCGAATCAGCCAGTTGCTCGCATCGGCAAAATCAGCATGAAACGCCGTCGTTAGTGTCTCGGCAGGGAAGAGCGTATCGCCCAGCGCGGCCAGTGAGCCGCTGACCCCAACTATCATGAAGAGAAAAACTCCAGCTAGCGTTCTCACCGGCGCTTCCACCTTCACATCCTCACGCATGAATCCATATCTGCGGCTCAGCAAATGTGCTGTTAGTGTGATCGCGGCAAGCAGCAGCAGAGTGTTCGTCAAATGCAGCGCCAGGTAAGGTGCCCTCAGTGGCGACTGGCTCTGCGCCGTGAGTCAGAGCAAAAAAAGCAGCGCTCCAAGTATCGCCTCAAGAATCATGAAGACCACTGAAGCAATCGCAGCGCGCCGTGCCAGGTGCCCGTGCTCCGTCCGTCTCCACGTCCAAACCAAAAGCGCAACAACGCCAATCAGCGAAACTCCGCTCGTGATCCGATGGATGAACTCAATCAAATGTTCCGTAGTATGCGAGTGCTGCACAATCGTTCCATCGCACAGCGGCCAATGGTCTCCGCAACCCGCACCCGACCCCGTCGCGCGCACAATCGTACCCCACAAAATCACAGCGATTGAATACGCCAGAAACCCCCACGCAAATCTGCGCAGTGTAGGCGAGGGAAGATGGCGGGTGGCAACATTAGCGTGCATAGAAGGGCTCCATCGATGAAACTCCAGTTTAATTCACCGGATTACCCATCATTCTCGCCACGTGATTCACAATCATCAAATCCTCAGCCGGTGGAATCACGCGCACACTCACGCGCGAATCTTCCGCCGAAATAATCGCCTCGCCGCGTGAGTTATTCCTCTCCGCATTGAGATTGATTCCAAGCCCGCCAAGATGCGCGCAAACCTCGGCGCGTGTCGCCATATCGTTCTCGCCGATTCCGCCCGTGAAAACCAGCATATCCAGCCCGCCTAACATTGCCACATAGCTTCCAACGAACTTGGCAATCGAGCGCGTAAAAAGTGTCACGGCAAGTCTCGCATCTTCATTTCCTTCCCCAATCGCCTCACGCAAACTGCGCATGTCATTGGAT
>DAHXOQ010000049.1 GCA_027364815.1 Acidobacteriaceae bacterium
GGCTATTGTAGAACCTGCAACCACATGAACTAGTTTTGTAAGAAAGAAGGGCAGACAGGGAGTATCATGCAATAAGTTAGAAAGGTTCATCAAGTACTTGGGGTTTAATACTGCCACTTGGTTCAAACTGTTGAACAAAGATATCAAAGCAGTTATCAAACCAGGAGGAGAGGGAGCATTGGATGGTTGAACTGGCGATGAACCAATCGAATGGGAACCAAACGAACGCGGCGAAGGTGCTTGATATCAGCCGTGATGCATTACGGTACAAGTTAAAGAAATTCGGATTGTCGCGTGGCGATGATGACGGCCAGGCTAATGGGTCAGAAGAGTAGATTAGAGTCGCGACCCACTAAATGTTGCCAGTCATGTACGGATCGGCGAGTATGGTTCTGACATTGCTGGTTAGTGATTACAGGAACTGCCTTCTAGACCGTGGGTTTCAATCTGTGAATCGGTTGCTCAACCCAAGAACTCAGCAGCAACAAGAAGGAGTGCTTCAACCATGGAAATGTTGAGGCACTCCTTTTTTGAATAGATTGAAATTACTTTTTGAGTACTGGGCCCTTGCGGCGATTCAACGGTGTGACGGTGCCATTGGAGTTGTGCGCGACTTGATGGCAGACTAGCACACAGGTGTTGTTGGTGTGGGTATAGGAGATGGGGCCAGAGTTTGGAGCCACGACATTGACGTCAAAATTGACCAGGCGCTCACCGGTGATGGTGCCGCCTATAGCTCCCATCCCGTGAGCCGTATGGCAGGTGGAGCAGGTAAATCCATCAGTGCCGACGTGGTTAATATGTCCGCTCCAACTTGCGCCAGTGACAATAATATTCGTCAGGTTATGGCACTTTCCGCAGAGGGCGTAAGGGCCATTGACGCTCAGATCAGGAGATTGATAGGGATTGGTAATCAGTTGACCGGGCGAGGTTGTCTGGCTGAATTCATAACGACGCTCGAGAATGTGCGTCCACTTAGAGCCGTGGGGTCCATTTGTACCTGTGCCACCGAATTCACGATTATCGTCACTGTTGTGGCAATCAGAACAGAGAATTTGGTTTCCCATGGTACGGCCTTGAGTAGTGCCATCAATGTTCCACATGTTGCTGAGCAGGCTGGGCTGCAGGAAGTTGCTGTTACTGATGTGCGTGACGGGATGGCTCGATGTAGAGCCGATGGCAAATTGCAGAATCACATTCAGCGGGTCACTGGCCGAGACTGCGCGCACGGGTGCGTATCCATAGATGGGCAGGATCTGTTTGCCGGTGCTTGAACCGTGGCAGCGGAAGCAATTTTCATATTGATTGATGGCGGGATTCAGAATGGTGGTTCCATCGGTCGCGCTGATGCCGGCGATGTCTTTTTGCGAGATGCGCTCGAGGGGCGGTGGAATAAATGTTGTGACCATCTCAGAAGCATGGCTGCTGTGGCAATCTACGCAAGTGGCATGGCGGTTATTGTTGAGCAGTGTGGTTTCAGCGGCATCATGTGGATTGGTCGTGTTGGGTAATGGGTGCCCTACTTTGGGAGTTTGGTACTCTGCAAAGACATTTGCATACGCAGGCATGGGTGAGACGTTTGAGCCGTTATGGCAGGCGATACAATCCTGTTCATTCTGCCCGCGCAAAATGCGAGCCGGCCCGTTAGCGTTGTGCGGTGTGTGGCAGGAAATGCATGCCGCTGTTGCCACGGTTGTATAACTGCCGAGCTGTGCAGCTGAGGAGATCTGGCTTTGGTTGAGAGCATGTGCGCTCGTGGCCCAATCGACGAGTGGGTTGACCTGAGCACTGATGGTTCTGGTTGGATCATGGCATGCCAGGCACATTTGTCCGCTGGCACTGTTTTTCACAAGGAAATTCTGCGAGATCAGATCCTTTGCTTGCACATGTGGATTGTGGCAGGATGTGCACTCAACGTTACCGTAGACTAGGTGGACTGCACCGGTGGGGTCAAGAGTTTTACCGCTTGAAACGATTGTGGACGCCATGTCGATGTTGTCTTTCAATGGCTTCTGCATACTGAATGGGTGGGAAGAGGCGAGATTACTGCCGAAGATATCCCATGAATACATTGAACCGGTAGTCGTGATTTTGCCATAAGCAACGGTGGTTCCAACGGCAACAGTGCCGTCATGGCAACTGAGGCATTGATTGCTGGAGTAGCCGAGGAGAGGTTGCCCGCCAGTGTTTTTTTCAGTGGTGCTGGTATAGAGGGTGTAGTTTTGCGTGGTGAGCTTTTGATTCCACAATCCGATGTTGCTTGCAGAGTGAGGCGCATGACAATAGATGCAGGCATCAGGCCGTGCGCCTTTGATAGGCGACTTGGTTCCCGGACCCAGAGCATGCATTCCCAGCGCGTCGAATGAGACTTGAGCCTGAAGCAAACTTGTAGTGAATAGAATTGCGATCGCGGCCAGAAATAATTTGAGCTTCACTTTTTTTCCTCCATGGCCGGCTTTTTCAGGCCCACATAATGAAAAACCTGGACGCGCTGATTGAAAGAATCCACAACATAAACGCGGTCAGCAGGATCGATGAATAGTCCTGAAGGCGCCTGGAACTCGCCGACTTGAGTCCCCTTGGTTCCGAAGGTATAGAGCAAATCGCCCTTTTGGTTAAAGACCTGCACCATTCCCCACAATGAATCAACTTCATAGATATCACCTTCAGAGTCCACGCTGACGGCTTTGGGCCGGAATAAGGCGCCGGTGCTGTCGCCGATTTTTCCAATGGAGTACTTGAAAGTACCGGCGTGGTCAAAGACCTGAATGCGGAAGTTCATGGCATCGACGACCAGGAGATCAGGGCCATTGATGCGGAGTTCGGTGGGTAGGCTGAAATCGCCGTCGTCTGTGCCCTCCTTGCCTATGGTTTTGATGACGGCACCCTGCATATCGAGTACGAAGACCTGATTGCGGAGAGTGTCGGTGACGAAGATTTGATTTGCAGTTGAGTCAACAGCGATGCCAGTGGGCCGCTTGAAATAACCCTCGCCACCTTTGAGGCTTCCGATGGCGCGCAGATACTTTCCATTGGGCTCGAAAACGAAGATTTTGCCGGCTTCGGAATCGGTGACGTAGATATTATCCTGAGCATCGACCGCGACGCATTGCGGCATCAGCATGGGATCCTTGCGCTTGTCTTTGCGTTCGATGAACTTGTATTTGTGCAGCGAGAAGTCAAAGATGTGCACGCCAGCGGCGCCGGGATCAGTGACAATTACACGTCCATGGGAATCAGTGACAACGCTGTATGGACGAACCATAAAGTGATAGTCAGGCTCACCAGCGATTACGTCCAGCACCTTAGTCCAAAAGCCGCGATTTGCTTTGAAGACAATTTCCGAACTGAAATTGTGTTCCCAGGTGAGTTTGCGCCCGCCTTCAAGGGACATCTCCCATTGATCGGGAGGATTCGCTGGGTGTTTGGATTTTTGTGATGCAAAGGCAGGAGGCAGGAGCAGCGACAGGCTGGCCAATAACAGGATTGCTCGCGCGAGTGCCACGCTCCGGTATTGCCGCCGCTTCGGTTTTAGAAAAATTTGAACCAACGTGATACCCCTGCGTAAAACGATGATATTACCTGTGGTTGAGTTCCGATAATGCTGAAGCCTTGTTCCAGGCGCGCGTATCCGCTGGTGAAGTTCAATTTGCGAACCTGGTATTGCAGGAGCGCATTAAATTGATTCGATGAGTTGTCAGAGATGATGGAACTGCTGTTGGTGTTGCTGATCGATTTGGAGTATGCGGCTGAGACGGTGAAGCGTTTCAGCGGGGAACTAGCGAGTGAAAATGCATAACTATCTCCACCGTAGATGCTGATCTCGCTGGAGGGAACAATCGGCGGAAGGGGAATCGGGACGAGTCCCGCTCCTGTGATCAAGGCTTGCCCACTTGATCTCGAGTAGCTGCCGCTTGCAGTAAAGATAGAGCCATAACCGGCGTTGAGGTTATAGCTCTCACTGCTATTTGCTGTGCCGGGTTGCTCGGTGAGCCCAGTACGCCCCGCACTGGCACCAGCGCCGAGATGAAATCTTCCCCAGCGGCGACGCACAGTACCAGAGTAGTTGTAGAAGGAATTCATGTACGTGACGAGCAAGGTCTGCACATTCTGCGCGTAACTGAACGAGCCGTTTACCTGCCAGTTGCGAAATTCAGTGGCATATGTTTCGCTTGTTGTAAGACCCATGGTATTAGCGCTGTTCTGGTCGGAAATGTTTGCTGTAACTGTGAATGAAGAATTAAATATGCCGTTTAGAATCTTGTGCGAAAAGGAGATGCCCGAGCCATAAGAAGTCACGCCGTAAGTATCGCCGAGGTAGCTCTGCGTGAGGCGTTCAACGTAAACCTCTGTTTGAAGGCTTTGCAGTGGGCTGTAGTTCAGAATTCCCATGAGGTCGAGAGAATTGGATGACTGATTTTGGCTGGGTCCAGGCAATGCACCACCTGTGCTGACGATCGACTGGTAGAGTTGTCCGCTTAGGTTGTCGGAGTAATTCAAGGTAGCCGAGAGCGCGATTTTAGAGACGGGGTGCATTGATAGGCTTAAATCGTATATGTCAACAGTTCCGCTGCTGCTAGTGCCGAGGTAGCTGCTGTCCCAAGTAGAACGACTCCATGTTGCGCCTACATTTCCATTTAAGGGAATCTGATGCGAGACATTGAATCCCATTGCGGAGTTATTTGAATGAGTTTCAGTGGAGCCTGTACCTGAAATGACCTGTGGAATCAGCGAACTTCCATTGCCGAGGAGGTAGTAGGTTCCCATGTTGATGCCTTTCCATTTATATCCAGAATGGAGGTTGAGTGACTGGAAGGTATTGTTTCCATTGTCATTAGAACCATAGACATTATATTGACTCGTTCCCCTCTGGTAATTGGCCGAAAAGCTCGGTGCGTCGGGAATGTTTTCACTCCAACTGATGCCAAAGGTATCGCTAGTGCCGTGCGTGACGTAATTTGCGACACCTGGAACATCGTAGTTTCCATCACTGTTGTAAGCCAGGGAGTAGTTGATGGAGAGCGGGAAGTGTGTACCGGCCATAAAAGTGGTTGTGATATTGACTCCGCTTGCATTGGAGATGGACTGAAAGTCAGAGTTGGCGCGAGACTGGTTTAAATAGGCAGAGGCACTGTAAGAAAGAAAATTTGCACTATGGAAAGCGCCGGAGAGGTCAGCTTCGCCACCAACGGTCCAGCCGTGGTCAGAGTTTGTCTGGTTACCCCAATCAGCAGAATAGCCTGATGCGATAGTGCCGCTCAAGCGATTGGAGAAGTCACCGAGTTGCAGTTGTGCGGAACCATGGATGGCGAATAGGAAGAGCCCTGCCCATATAAACGTCGCAACTCGCAAAGAACATCCCACAGTTTACCTTTCTTAATTTTCCGCAACACTGCTCACTAGCAAGAATTGCTCATTTTGGAATCATGTAATAGTTCAGCGATACCGAATGTGATCTCACGCACATTACAACATTTCGACTTTTGCACCCTGACGTAGCTTTTTGTCCAAAGCAGCACGCAGTTGATTGTCCTTGTTCTTTTGCAATTCCTTTGTCAGCGCACTCTGGAGGGTAGCATCAAATTTTTCTTTGCCTGCAAGGATATGTTCATTGAGACGGATTATGGTGAAGGCCTGATCGAGTTGAATTAAATCGCTCACGTCACCGGGTTTCATAGCGGCAAGGGCCTTTATAACGGGTGGGGCCAGTTCTTTGACAGGCATGGCCTTGTGCTGACCCATCATGACGCGATAGTCGTCATCGGAGATTTTCTCAGCGAGAAGGCCGAACTCTTTAGCCGTTTTAGTCACTTTTGCCTGCTTGAAAGCATTCTCCGCACGGGTGCGCCCTTCCTTCAACTGTTGGGCTGTCGCATTGGCCGGAGGAAGAATGGAGATCGTCTGGAAAATATAAGATTCAGGATGCGTGAAGCGTTTCGAGTTGCTTTCGAAATAGGCTTTGACCTCAGCCGGCGTGACCGTGCTTTTACTGTAAACCTCGGCCTTGAGATAGGCTTCAATGAGTAATGAGCGCTTAATCTTCTCTCTCAGCAAAACATCGGAGCCATTAAACTCGCTTTTCAAAAATGCGTTGTAATCATCCGGGGTTGGGAATTGCTTGCGGAAATCGGCTTCAGCCTTTTGCATTTTTGCAGCAGGGATGGTCATTTTCTGTTGCATGGCTTGCTGATAAACCAGTTCCTCAAAGATGATCATCTGCATGGCGCCCTGACGGATTTGTGGCTCCATATCTTTGGGGATTCCATTGTGTTGCTTGCCGTAAGGGAATATGGCGAATTCTTCGCGCAAGAGATCCCGGTCAGTCAAAACGACGCCATTCACGCGAGCCACGGGCTTTCCTGTAGCGGTGAGTTGCGTCAAAGCCGGGTCAGCTGGCAATGGCTGCTTGAAAACTGTGGGTGCATGCGAGGCAACTTGTGCGCTAGAAGCAGTAATGGCCAAGACAAGCAAGCCGCAGACAGGGAAGCAGATGGGGAATTTGCATGTCATGGTTATCATCCTGTTTGTGATAATTACCGAGATTGGAGAAAAAAAGAGAGGGAGAATTGCACCCCCTCCCCTTTTAAGATGCAAGCAGATTAGAACACTGTTCCCATCGTGCTGCCGTTCATTTCGTTCGACTCGCCACCATGGCACTGACGGCAGAATTGCGCTGTCTGGTTGCTTCCTGCTACTTGGTCAGCTGGGTTGTAAGGAGCGCGGATGAAGAACATGGTCGCATAGTTGCCGGCCGGGAGACCCGACTTTGCGGCGGTAACTTTAACTACGTTCATCAAGTGCTGGTTGTGGCAGGTTGTGCACATAACTACGGGCTGGTTGTTGTAAGTGCCGAGGTTCACAAAGAAGCCGTAGTTGGTGACAAAGAGGCTTGAATTTGGCCCGTTCATCAGCATTTTGCCACCGCTGATTGTGCAATCCCAATCATATTGACCGCCGCAGCCGACTGAAGCAGCAAGACCCACCGGGTGATCATTTAAGTAGTTGCCAACCGTCGTTCCGTCGTTTCCGAGCAGGGTCGGGATGGTGTTGAGTGTGCCGTATGTGTTGGGAAGGGTCTCATAGACCTTGTTCTTCATCATGGCGCCCGTTGCATAGTTGCCGTCATGGCAGCTGAGGCAGGTGAGCAAGCCACCGACGTCCGGGGTAGTGGCATTCATGCTGGTTGGGAGGGTCTCGCTGAATCCACCGCCACCAGTAAGGATGGTCTGTCCGTAGAGGCTGCTGACATCCTCGCCCCAGAGAGCTGTGTCGCCTGAAGTTGGGTCGGCAGTCTTGGCGTTACCGTTACCGTAAACGCCGCTGTGAGGTGCATGGCAGGCGGCGCAACCACGTCCATAGTTCAAGTGCGCGCCGAGTACGTCCTGAGTGATAGTGGTAATCTGGGCAGCGGCAAAACCTGCACTTACCAGACATATGAGGGCGAGAAAAAGAATCCGTTTCATCTTGTAAAGCCTCCTAGTACACTTTCTGTTAACTGGCTGAAACGTGATATCGACCATTGGTCGACGCATTTCGGTTCAGTCTTCGAGCTTTAACAGTGCACGACACTTGCCGTTGCGGAGATAAGTTGAGGAATTCAGATTACTTTTTTGTAACTTATTGCGATTAAACGCTTTCAAACTTTTTACGTTTAACAGATTGGAATTCATTTTGGGAACGGAGGAGGACACAATGGGCCTTCTGGCACAGTAAGGTTGGTGAAATGCCCCAAGAGATTTTGTAGTTGTGACGCACGTCACAAAGTGCTTTGGGATGTGCAGTTTGCCATCATGTGCTCACCGTCACACGGGCACGTGACGCAGGGTGCGAGCCAGTCTTTTCTTGACTGATAAATTGAAAGAGCAAGTCCAACTTGCGTCGCAGAAGAAAATCCGCAGGAGAGGCGATGCTCGCTGAGAAATGTTCAGAATTGTGAACTGATGCTCCGATGTGTTCGATTTTATGAACTCTGATAGACGCGGTATTTGAGCGGGAGAGAATTGCATGGCAAATGAAAGAACACCTGGAGCGAGTGAGACTCCTACGTTGCAGGCGACGCAGGTTTACATATTGGCAGCGATATGTCTGGGCGTGGGACTTGTGATTGGTTATTTATTTCACGGATCGCCCACACCCGCAGTCCATGAGGTAAGTAAGAGTGTAGCGGCATCAATCGCACCCACAACGATGGGTCAACCCGGAGATGCTGCCAATGCACCCTCTCCGCACATGGGCACGATGACGAACAACGGTCATATGCCGAGTGCGGATGAGATGAAGCAGATGGCCGACAATCAGACGGCAATCCTGCTTGAGAAGTTGAAGAAGGATCCAAACAACGTCGCATTGCTGACGCAACTTGGCCGCCTGTATCACGCAACGAAACAGTACAAGCAAGCGGTCGAGTACTACAACATGGCCGTGCAATTGGATCCGAAGAATGTTGTGCTGCGTACGAAACTATCATCGAGTTTGTTTCGTAGCGGCGACACAGATGGCGCGATAGCACAATTGAATCAGGGACTGGATATCGATCCTAAAGATGCGAATTCACTCTTTGATCTGGGTCTCATCAAGCTGCAGGGCAAGCATGACAGCAAGGGGGCGGTGGCGGCGTGGCAGGAGTTGTTAAAGTCGAATCCGCAATTGAGCGAAGAGCGCAAAGCCCAGGTACAAAAATTTATTGCCGATGTGCTGGCAAAGCAGAGCGATCAGCACAAGAGTGCGAGGAGTACAGAGTAATGACAGAGACAGGACGTACTCAGGTGATGAACTGGTCGCTGCAGAACGCGATTATCCTGGCGGCTGTTTGTCTGCTGGTGGGAATCGCGGGTGGCTGGATGCTGGGTGGATTGCAATCGCCAACAGCGACGGAAACAGCGTTAAATGCGAATACGACAGCGCCTGCGGCACAGATGGGCGGCGCGCCCCAGGCTTCGACTGCAGCACGCGCGCAGCAGATGGCCGACTCACAAGCGGAGCCATTGATTCAGAAGCTCAAAGCAACGCCGAATGATGCGGAGTTGCTGACCACTATTGGCAACATTTATTACGACGCGAAACTTTACGCAATTGCAATTGATTATTACGGCCGTGCGCTCAAGCAAAAGCCAGCCGATGTTTCAGTGCGTACGGATATGGCGACAGCGTATTGGTACATGGGCAATGCGGATACGGCAATAGAAGAGTACAACAAGGCGCTTGGCTACGAGCCGACGAGTTCGAATGCACTGTTTAACCGTGGTCTGGTCAAGTGGAATGGAAAAAGTGATGCGGCGGGCGCGCTTGCCGATTGGGACAAGCTACTGAAGACGAATCCAAATTACGAAGGAAAAGATAATGTGTTGAAGATGATTGCCGAGGTGAAGCAGGCAAAGGCACAGTCTTAATTACAGTTGAGTAGAAAATGAAATCCCACAGGCGCAGTTTCTGTGGGATTTCTTATTTGGAAGCGAAAGGTTATTTAACGGCGCATGCCCATGAAGAGAGAAAGTTGAGAACTTCAGTGTGCGGATAGAGCCGGACAACAGCGGCGCTGGGTCTCCACCGACGCCGAACCAGTATGCCGAGTCCTCTTCCGGCGATGGCAGAAAAAGCATCCTCGTCGGTGTAATCATCTCCCAGGTAAGCAACCGGAGCATCGGTTTGCAATTGGGTTAACATCGACCTGACGGCATCTCCCTTGTTACGGCCTGCGCGCAGTTCAATGCCACCGTCAAATGGCTGCAACTCCATTCCCGAGTTTTGCGCGAAGGGTCGCAACAAGGCCATGGCACGCAGATAAGCCGCGTAGGCCGAACGCACAGCGGCACCACGCCAATGCACTGCCACCGAATTCCATTTTTCCTCGATTCTGATACCTCGTTTCCAGGGGGTAGCTGTGAGGAGATTGATGGCTTGAGTCAACGTACACCGATGCTCTACCAGCAACTCATCACACTCAAGTCGCCCGTCGGTGTGAAGTCGTTCAGCTCCATGCATCCCCCAAATCTCCAAAGGAGTGCGCAGAGGCAGCTGGAGAGCCACTTCTCTTGCGGATCTCCCGGTGATGACAGCGAGGCGCGTGCGTCCGGCGTCCTGAATTCTTTGAAGTGAATCGAGAACTCCTGTCCAAGGCTGCACCTTTGACGGATCTACGCGAAAAGGCGCCAGTGTTCCGTCGAAGTCCAGAAACAGAGCACTTCGATTAGCTTTGGCTACTGAATGAAGAAAAATTACGAGCGTTAATTTCGTGCGGTCATCCATGACACGCGTTTCGCTCTCAAGTAACGTCTGCATAGTACACCCCATCCTTTATGCGAGTTTTCGATGTGACCGGTTCAGCGCAACAGAGAGCAGCTCATCTTCAAGCCGCACTGCGCAAAGGTCGGTGAGAATGTTGGAAGCCCAAAGGTATATGTTGTTCTCCTTAATGTGTAGGCGCATACGTTCCATGCGCAAACGCCGATCAGCGTGGCTCATCTCGAGCCCGGATTGCATTGTCTCGCTGACCTGCTGGATATCGTATGGATTGACCAGGAGAGCATCTCTGAGTTCGTGCGCGGCGCCCGTGAAGCGGCTGAGGATCAGGACTCCATCGCAATCCCTGCGCGAAGCAATATACTCCTTGGCAACCAGGTTCATGCCGTCGTGGAGAGAGGTCACCAGGCAAATCGAGGCGGCTTTATAGTAATGCGCCAACTCCTCATGACTGCACTGGCGCTGAATCAGAATTACTGGCTTCCAACGTGATGTTTGAAAGCGGCGGTTGATGCGTTCGACCGTCTCTTCAACCTGTAGGCGCAAGCTAATGTAGCTGGGAATGCGCGTACGGCTGGGTGAGGCGATCTGCACGAGGGCAATTTGCTCGATGTACCAGGGACACTCTGTGAGCAGGTGTTCGAAGGCAAGCAAGCGTTCCACGATGCCCTTGGTGTAGTCCATGCGGTCAACGCCGAGCAGGAGTTGCTGGTTTTCGATGCCGAGATCGCGAAGAAGTTTTTCCGTTTCTATTTCGGCATCGATGACTGACTCATTACTGGGCTCATGTTCGTCCCATGCCACGCTGATGGGGTAAGGGCGCACTGAAGAGTGGTGGCCCTTGCGGCGGATGCTGAAATGCTCCCAATCGGTTCTTGCCTCGAGTACGTGGTCGACAGTGTCTAGAAAATTGTTGCAATGCGATTGCAGATGGAAGCCGATGACGTCAGCGGCCACAAGTCCATCCACGATCTCCACCTGCCAGGGGCAGATTGCGAACGCATCCGCGTTCGGCCACGGGATATGCCAGAAAATTGCCACCCTGGCGTCCGGACGAAGGCGTTTAATCATCTTGGGCAAAAGTGCGAAGTGATAATCCTGCACAAGCACTACGGGATGCGCGACTCCGCGCATTTCTTCAACAAGAGCTTCGGCAAACTTCTCATTTACGCTTTGATAGATGTTCCAATCGCTCTCACGGAAGATGGGTCGCGTGTGGGCGATGTGGCAGAGTGGCCAGAGACCTTCATTGGAAAACCCCTCGTAATAGCCGGCTTCTTCGTCGGCTGAGAGCCAGACGCGGCGCAAGGTGTATCGCATGTCGTCCGGTGGCACACGCAAACGATCGTGTGCATCGACGAATGCGGCATCATCACTGCCGCTGCCATGGGCGATCCAGGTGCCCTCGCATGCTTGCAGAATCGGCTCGATAGCAGTAACGACGCCGCTGGGAGGGACAATGCACTCGGTAGACTTGCCTTGACGCACATGCATGTAAGGCTCACGGTTTGAGACAACGAATAACTTGCCTTCACCGAGACATCCACGCGCGTGAACAGCGAGCCTATCCGCTGTCCAAAGGCGTTCGCTGGCATTTCGGAGTCGCGCTTCCGATTCGGCTGCGGCACGGGCGCGCGTGAGATTTTCAGCCAGCGACGTAACCTCTTTGGCCAACGGTAGAAGATCAGTGAATTCGCGTGCGCCTTCATCGATCTCACCTTCACCATGACGCAGACGACGCAACCATGCTGTGGCGCGATTCACTGGACCCTGCATGAACCAATGCACCATGAAAAGCGTCACGACAACGACAAGAAGCACTATTGACACAATGCGCAGTGAACCCCGGCGCCAGACATCAACCCATTCAGTGTGGATATAGTCAGCGTTGACAAGCATCAGCAGAGTGCCGACGGTGCGGTCACCATCATGGAGCGGGATGGCGTCTTGGTACCAGAGGTGCACTGTATCGCCATTCCCGGTTTGCGGATTGTCTTGGGCGTCTGCTTTTATTGCGAGATCACTTTGAGCATCGGTAGTTCGGACAAAAGCGCTTGTCTCTTTCCCGGTGGTTAATGTGTGCGTCAGAATGGCAGTCGGAAGTTCTCTGAAAGGAAGAAATACGCCCGCAGAGCCGAGGAGAGTCCCGTGACTGTCAAAGACGGCGAGGCTTGGTTGATCCGAATGCCTGCGCAAACGCTCAAGAACCTGGGGCCATGCATCCTTGGGAATGGTAGCGAATTGATCTTCAATCTGCGGCTGGAGACTGTTACCAAACCACTGCGTCCTTCTCTCGAGGTCGCTGCGCAGGGCATGCCTGTGCGCGAGCGCATCAAAGTAGGTGAAGGCCACCGAGACCAGGATGATGCCAAAGAGTAGAGCTGCAACGAGTCTGAGTCGAAATAACTTCATGGTTCTTCTCCTTGGCGAATTAAAATGGAAGCCTTGCAAGGGCCTATCATTTTTCTTTCGCGCCCACATTATCAGAAACTTAATCTGAAAGCAGGTTTCTGGCGACAAAGACTGGTTGAGTATTGGCGGTTCCTGTCGCTGATACAGCAAGAATGCTTCCAAAGTGTAAACTTTTGAATACACAGAAGTTGGGCAGAATTAGTCAGTTATGGAGGGGGGTGGCTGGTGGAGTATTTACATAGCCGGATGCAAAAACTGCATAGTGCGACATCCTGTGGCAAGACCATGCTTTGTCTCGTACGTCTAATTAGGGAAAGCCAATTAATCCAGTGACCAGCTGCCCCCGCCGCACAAATTGCATTACGAAATTAATCAAGAGGCCTCAATGCAAAATGCTGTCAAAGTCCTGATTGCCGAAGACGAACCCAATGCGCTGACTGGGCTTGCGGAGCTGGTTTCCGGTTGGGGGTATGCAACAGCGACGGCGCGTGATGGCGTGGAGGCTTGGGAAAAAGCACTGGTCTGGAACCCGGCTATT
>DAHXOQ010000004.1:0-14895 GCA_027364815.1 Acidobacteriaceae bacterium
GCGTGAAAGAACCGCCGGGCATGGCAGCAATCGGGTTCTCGGAGTAGGCGAGAGTGTGCTCGAAATAAGGCGAGTAGATGTTGGCCTTGAAGCTGGCGAGGACGCGAATCTGATGCTTCATGAAGGCGAGAGTTGGGAAGGGACCACGGGAGAGATCGTCGTCAACGCCACGGTACTTCATCGCGGGCCAATCGCGGATGACGGCTTGGGGAATTTGCGGGGTTGCATCAGGCAACGGGAGAAGCTGCTTGAAGGTTTGCACGCCGTAGAAGATTCCGGCGGCGGAGTCGGCGAGGATGGTTGCTCCGGTTGTGTCAATGGTGAGCGCGTAACCTTCGTCGTGCATCTCCGGAGTGAGCGTGAGCTTGGATGCGGTGAGAAACAATTTGCCTTCGTCGGAGGTTGAACGCAAAAGACGAATGATGAAGGGCGCGGTAGCGGGAGTGGTGATGTGCGCGGCGTGAAGGCCTTCGCGCAGATCAGTAGCGGCGAAGAGATCTTCAGGGTCAGCGCCGGGAACGTCGATGGAGACACCGGTGCCGAGCGAGACGGGTGCGGCAAAAGCGGCTTCGCGCGGGGATGGTTGAAGAATTGGCGTGGGAAGTGGAGTGGCGACTTGCGCGACCGGAGATGGAGTTTGCGCGTGGAGTGGGACGGCCGTGAACGAAAAAGTGAGGAGTGCGATGGCTGCGAGGTGAAGGGAGAAACGGAAGCGGATTGGGCTGATCTGGCAAGAAATCATCATGGCGTGGCATTCCCTGGCGCTACAAAATTTGCGATACAACAGACTGAGTCATTCTAAAGCGTGCCGTTCAGTCTAGAAAGTGTCCTGATTGTTAACTTGCAACGAAGTGAAGAGGACTATATTGGTTTTGACTTCAGTGGGGGGATTGCGTGCGCAGGCATCTGGCCACTTTGCTTGATGATTTCCGCAAGATGCGGAGTGAGACGGCCGTCGTGCGCATGGCGGGAAACCGTCGACGCAGCACCAGTTACGGCGAGTTGGCGGAGAAGGCAGGGCGGTTTGCGGCGCTGCTGGTTGAGCGCGGAATTCAAAAAGACGATCGCGTATTGCTTTGGGCTGAGAACAGCGTCGAGTGGATGGAGGTTTTTTACGGATGCATGCTGCGCGGTGTGGTGGTTGTGCCGCTGGATGCTTTGGGTAGAGCGGAGTTTGCAGAGCAGGTGGCGCGGGATGTGCAGCCGAAATTGATTGTCGGCGATGGGGATTTGCTGGCGATGTTGCCGGCTGAAATTGGGATGACGAGATTAAGTTTTAGCGAATGGGAAAGCGCGCTTCCAAAGCATGAGGCTGGCGTTGCGGAGGGATTGCACGCGGGGAGTGTGCTCGAGATATTGTTCACATCGGGTACGACGGGCGAGCCGAAGGGCGTTGTGCTGACACACGGGAACGTGCTCTCGAGCATCTGGCCGATTGAAGAGGGCGCGCAAGCGTATTTGCGTTTTATGCCGTTGATACATCCGCTCCGCATCATGCACACATTGCCATTGAGCCACGTCTTTGGGCAGACGATGGGGATGTGGGTTCCACCGATTTTGAGAGCGGAAGTGCATTTTGAAAATCGCTTGATTGCGTCGAGGATTGTGGAGCGAATTCGCCGGGAGAGAATCAGTGTGCTGGCAGCAGTGCCGCGAAGTTTTGCACTCCTGAAAAATTACATTGAAGGAAAAAATCCTGGGCTCAGCGAGCAAATCAACGCAAGTGAAGGGTTGCGGGCGTGGCAAAGATGGTGGCGATTTCGAAGAGTGCATCGGGCGGTGGGCTTCAAGTTTTGGGCGCTGGTTTCAGGTGGTGGTGCGCTGGCGCCAGCGGTGGAAAAATTCTGGAGCGCGTTGGGGCTGGTGGTAATTCAAGGGTACGGAATGACGGAATCGACAGCGTTAATTACGCTGAACCATCCGTTTCACGTGGCGCGCGGGAGCATTGGCAAGGTGATGCCGGGACGCGATGTGAAGCTGGGAGCTGATGGCGAGGTGCTGGTGAGAGGGCGCATGATCTCCGGCGCGACGTGGAGTGAAGGCAAGCTGCATGCCCGCGAAGACGAGTGGCTTTCGACGGGCGATCTTGCGGAGCAATTGCCGTCGGGCGATCTGCGATTTCTGGGTCGCAAGAGCGAGGTGATTGTCACTGCATCGGGCGTGAATCTGCATCCGGAAGATTTGGAGGCGGCGATCGATGAGGAGCCGTCTGTGGCAGGATGCGCGGTTGTGGCGATGGAAAGCGCGGCGGGTCCCGCGGCGTGTGCGGTGCTTGCTCTGCGCGGCGATACGGAGAATGCAGCAGAGATTATTGAGCGGGCCAATGCGCGGTTGGCGGAATTTCAACAGTTGCGCTACTGGCGAGTTTGGCCGGAGCCGGATTTGCCGCGAACGTCCACAGGCAAGGTGAGGCGAAAGGCTGTGGCGGAATGGCTGGCGCAGGAAATGGCTCAGGAAAAAACTGCGAGTGCAGATACCAAGGCGAAGAGCGGCGATTGGCTGCTTGCGACTATTGAAGGAATTACGGGCGAGAGAGTTGATGGTGGAGACGAACTTCGTTTGACGGAGGATCTGCACCTGGATAGCCTGGGGCGCGTTCAGTTGGCGGCTGCGCTGGAAGAGCGACTGGGAGTGGAGTTTGATGCCGAGGCACTGGACGAAGCGAAGACCGCCGGCGAAGTGCGCAGATTGTTCACGAAGAGTGCGAGTCAGACGACGCATGTGAGAGAAGCGGAAGACGGCGCAGTTGATGATCGCGCGATTCAACCGAACGAATCATGGCCGATTGAAGTTGCGCGGATAGAAGAGCCGGTGCGCACTGCGAATATCAAACAGATTTTTCCGCACTGGCCATGGTACTTCCCTGTTCGCTGGCTGCGCGCTTGTTTTGTTGAGCTGGCAATGCGGCCGCTGGTTTGGTTCTATGCAGCGCCACGAATCAGCTCAGTGAAATTGGAGCGGCGCGATGAGCCGATGATCATACTTGCGAATCATGTGACGGAGTACGACGGCGCGCTGGTTGAGTATGCATTGCCGTGGCGAATGCGCAGAAGAATTACGGCCGCTATCTCCGGCGAGATGCTGCATGGGTTCAGGCACTTTCGCAACTTCGAGAAAAATCCATTGAAGCCGCAGTTCGATTTGTTTGGGCCGTTGAAATATTTTCTGCTCACGGCACTCTTCAATGTCTTTCCGCTCTCGAACGGGAAGGGTTTTCAGGAAAGCTTCGCACATGCGGGCGAGGCGATGGACAAAGGCTATAACGTGCTGGTTTTTCCTGAGGGGACGCGCACGAGAACTGGAGAGATGGGGCGTTTTCGCGGAGGGATCGGCGTGCTGGTCAAGCAATCCGGCGCGGCGGTTTTGCCTGTTGCGCTGCGCGGACTTGCTGAATTGAAGATGCGCAAGAGTGGATGGTTCCGGTCTGGAATTCTCGAGGTGAGAGTGGGGAGAGCGATGCGATTTGGAGCAGAGGAGAGCGAAGGCGCGATCACGAAGCAGCTTGAGATGGCGGTGAAAAACTTACTAAATGAGCGCGATTGAAAGACGAATTACGGAAGCATTTGCAGATCGAGCGGATCGGCAACATTGAAATCGCGTTTGCGAATGGCGTCGAGCGCGCGCTTTAAAGCGGAGGATTTGCAGGGCTCAACGGTTACAACGAAGGGCAGATCATCTTGCGGGAAGCCGGGCTTTTGCACGATTGCGTTGATGTTGATTTTTTCTTTGGCAAGCGCGCCGGCGATTTCGGCGACGATGCCCGGCTCGTCTTTGACGCGGAAGCGAATGTAGTGGGCGACTTCGGATTCCGTGCCGATGGTAACCTGCTCGGATGGAATCTCAATGCGCCGCGAACCGCGGGCGAGCGCAATGAGATCGCTGACGACAGCGACTGCCGTGGGTTGACCGCCGGCGCCGTGACCGCTGAAGACGACCTCGCCGCCGTAGTGGCCATTGACGACGACCATGTTTGCGGTGCCGCGCGCCCATGCGATTGGCGAGGTGAGGGGAACGAGAGTGGGGCCGACACTTGCGGCAATGTGCCCGCCTACGCGCTCGGCGCGCGAGATCTGTCGAATGGTGCAGCCAAGATCGCGAGCGTAGCTGAAGTCGATGGCCGCGACTTCAGTGATCGGCCGCGGGATGATTTCGTCGGGGTTCACGTGAACGCGCATTGCGAGGCGCATCAGAATGGAGAGCTTGGCGCGCGCATCAAAACCACCGACATCTTCGGTTGGATCGGCCTCAGCTGTGCCGAGCATCTGGGCCTCTGCAAGCACGGTCTCGAACTCCGCACCGGTTTCCATTTTGTTCAGAATGAAATTGCAGGTTCCGTTGAGAATGCCTTCAATGCGCTCGATTTTATCTCCGGCAAGGCCTTGCTCAAGGCCGGGAATTACGGGGATTCCACCGGCAACAGCGGCGCCGTATTTGATGTGTCCGCCTTTTTCAGCGGCCAGTAGCTCGAGTTCAACACCGTGGTAAGCGATGAGTTTTTTGTTGGCGGTGACAACGCTCTTCCCTGCTTCAAGCGCGCGACGAATCCAGAGGCCGGCGGGTTCAAGGCCGCCGGCAAGTTCGACAATCACATCAACCCCGGCGGAGAGAATCTCGTTGGCGTTTTCACTCCAGAGCACGCTCGCGTCAACCCAGTCAGCGCGCTTGCGGTCAATATTGCGATTGAAGATGTGCGTGAGCTCCAGGCCCTCGGGACGCGCCTCGGTGAGAATGCGCGCCACCGAGCTGCCGACGGTACCGAAACCGAAGATGGCAATGCGTAGCGGGCGAATTGGAGATGCGGATGAGGAGGAACGAGCAACATGCTTCATGGTTGAGGTACCCTTCAAATTCAGTCGATCAAAAAAATGCGTTTTGTAGATGATAAATGAACGAAAATCCGCAGTCACAACACGGGAGGCCAAATCCGGGTTGCCGGTGCGACGAAATGCCGCATCTTCACTACCTTATTTTGCGTTCAAAGTCGTCTAGCATGAAGAGTATGCGCGGCAAAATTGCGATTCTTCCCCTTTTTGTATTGTTGTCTTTATGCTCACAAAATGCACATGCCGGTGTGTTTGCCAGCGTTCAAGGTGTGGTGCATGACCCCACTCATAGGCCAGTTGCCGGCGCACAGGTGACGCTGAAGGCGGCGAACTCCGGGTTTGCACTGCACGCCACGACGGGGCAAGATGGCAGCTTTCTGATTGAGCAGGCGCCGATCGGTGTTTACACCTTGACGGCGGTGGCGGAAGGATTTGCTCCTGTGAGCGAAAATGTGGCGCTGAGTTCTGCGACGCATCCGGTTTTTCATCTGATGCTGGCGATTGGGAAAACTCAGGAGACAGTTGCGGTGCATGAGTCTGAGTTTGGCCTCTCGCAGGACACGGTGACGCCGACTACACTGGTCAGCCGCAGCGACATTGAAGAGACACCGGGAGCAGGGCGGACGCTGGGCATGGAGATGATTACCGACTATGTGCCGGGCTCGTACATGACGCACGATATGCTGCACATGCGCGGAGGGCACCAGACGAGTTGGCTTATCGACGGCATCGCTATTCCGAATACAAAGATTGCGTCGAATGTTGGGCCGCAGATTGATCCCAAGGACATTGACGCGCTTGAGACGCAGCGCGGAAGCTATGCCTCTGAAGTTGGCGACCGCACTTATGGCGTCTTCAATGTGCTGCCGCGCAATGGATTTGAGCGCGATCATGCGGGCGAGTTTTTGCTGACGGGCGGGAACCTTGGCTCGGGTGAGGCGCAACTTTCTTTCGGCGACCACACGGAGAAGACGGCGTGGTAAACGAGCCTGACAGGCAGCAGGTCGAATTACGGATTGGCAACGCCGGTGGCGCAGAGTTATCACGACGCGACAAACTCTGAGAGCGGGTTTGTAAATTTGCTGCGCAATCAAACGGAGAAAGATCAGTTGCGAGTGGATGGACAGTACCGCCAGTATCATTTCGACGTGCCGTATGACCCCAATCAGAACGACTGGGAGCAGGGTTCAAATTACTACGAATCGTGGGGATTGCGCGATGCGCAGACGGAGCGCGATGGCTTTGTGATTGCGAACTGGGTGCATACGATTTCGCCTACGGCGCTCTTTGAAGTAGCGCCTTTTTATCACTACAACCAGGCCAATTACGACTCTCTTGCGACGGATTTCCCTGCGGCAACGACGTGGCATCAGAGTTCGAATTATGTTGGCGGTCAGGGGGATTTGCGATTCGCATTGGCGCGGAATAATTTTTCTGCGGGCGGGTATGCATTTTATCAATCTGAAAATGATTTATTCGGTGTGATCATCAACGATGGCAGCGCGCAATCAATTCCCAACACGGCGGCACACGCGAGGGCCGCATTGGGTGAGTTTTATTTCTCTGATCAGCTGCGGGTTGACAAGTGGATTACGCTGCTGGGCGGAATGCGCTATTCCAATTACAGCGCGGGAGTGAGCGAGAGCGCGTTTTATCCACGCATCGGGGCTACTGTGCTGATTCCGCGCCTGGGTTGGGTTTTGCGGGGATTTTATGGCCACTTCTTCCAGCCGGCTCCGGTTGAAACTGTTTCGAGCGCGGTGCTCGATTATGCGGGAGGGTTGCCCACTGGACAAAACACTTTCACGCCGCTACCTTCGGAACGCGATGAGGAGCATCAGTTTGGGCTTGAGATTCCTTACAAAGGCTGGGTGCTCGACGTTACGAATTTCAAGAATCGCGTGAACAATTATCTGGATCACGCGAACCTCGGCGAATCGAATCTGTACTTCCCGATTGCGGTGGATGGCGCACTGGTGCGGGCCTGGGAGATGACGGTTCGCTCACCGAGATTGGCGCATGTGGGGCAGTTTCATCTCACTTATTCAAACCAGATCGCCGAGCAGCGCGGCAACATTATCGGCGGATTCACTTGCGCGCTGCCCAACGATCCGGCCTGCGCACTGGGACCAAATTATTTTCCCATGGATCATGACCAGCGCAACACGTTGAACACCGGCTTTACGGCCACTCTGCCGAAGAACAGTTGGTTCTCGACGAATGTTTATTACGGCTCTGGATTTACGAATGGACTGGCGGGGTCAGGAGTGGGGCCGTACCAGGGAAATTACCTGCCTGCGCACACGACATTTGATGTAGCCGGCGGTCATGGCTTCGGCGAGCGATTCAATTTGACCGGGTCGATACTCAACGTGACGAACCATCGGGTGCTGCTGGATAACTCAGTGACGATTGGCGGATTTCATTGGAATGATCCACGGATTTTTATGCTGAGCGCGCGGTACCGGTTCAAGTTTTGAGCGTTGTGGCAGACGATGAAAATTATTCAACTAAAAAGAGGCCGGGGAGAACTTCACCGGCTTTTCCCTCGATTACATTTGTGAATGCTCCGGCGTTGAGCGGGGCTTCAGGGCCGATGTAAATCGTACGGGCTTTGTTCAATCGCGCCCAGTTTACAAAACTGGCAGCCGGGTAGACAGAGCCCGAGGTGCCTACGACAATCATCACGCTGGCCTGGTCGATTTCGCTTTGAATGCGCGGCATATCGAGAGGCGTCTCGCCGAAGAAGACGATGTGCGGGCGAAGGCGCGCGCCGCATTTGCAAAAGCCGACTTGGTCGAAGGATTCGTAGACGCGCGTGTCGTGGACCGGAGCAACGCCGCAGAGGTCTTCGCAGCGGGATTGATTGAGCATGCCATGCATGTGGACGAGATTCCTTGAGCCGGCTTGCTCGTGGAGGCTGTCGACATTTTGCGTGCAAAGAAAATAGCGATCGCCAAGAGATGCTTCCATTTCGGCGAGCGCGATGTGTGCGGGATTCGGTTTGGCAACTGAGGCGGCGGCTCGACGCGCTGAGTAAAACTTCCAGACCTGTGCAGGGTCACGCTCCCAGGCATCGGGGGTGCAAACGTCTTCAAGGCGATAACCGGCCCAAAGGCCGTCAGAAGCGCGGAAGGTGGCGAGGCCACTCTCAGCGCTGATACCTGCACCGGTCAGAACGAAGACACGATCAGTTGAGGAGATGCGAATTTGTTTCATTGGGAAAAGCTATGGTTCGAGCAGAATCTTCCCAGTTGTCTTGCGTGCTTCCATGTCGTTCTGTGCCTGGGCAACTTCGGCAAGCGGGTAGATGTGCTCGGTGCGCAGCTTGAGCTGGCCACTGGCAACCCAGTTCAGCACTTCAGTGGCGCGATGCTCGAGCTCGGCGTGTGTGGCGATGTAATGCCAAAGCGAGGGGCGCGTGACGTAAAGCGAGCCGCGCGAGTTGAGCTGGGTGAGATCGAAGAGCGGAACAGGGCCGCTTGATGCGCCGAAGAGAACCATCATGCCGCGTGGATGCAGACTGTTCAGGCTCTTGTCGAATGTAACTTTGCCGACGGAATCGTAAACCACATCGACGCCTTTGCCATCTGTGATGCGCTTGACTTCAAATTCAAAATCTTTTTCGGTGTAGAGAATAACGTCGTCAGCGCCGGCTTCTTTAGAGAGCTCTGCCTTCTCGCGAGTGGAAACTGTGGTGATAACGTGCGCGCCAATGCGCTTGGCCATCTGCGTGAGCAAAAGACCGGTGCCGCCTGCGCCTGCGTGAATCAAGGCGGTCTCGCCCTTTTTGAGCGGATAAGTGGAGTGACACAGATAATGCGCGGTCATGCCCTGGAGCATGGCGGCGGCGGCCTGCTCGGGAGTGAGTTTGGCGGGAACCTTGACGAGTTGCGCGGCGGGAACAAGTGCGTACTCAGCGTAGCTGCCGAGGGCGCTGACAGAAGCGACCGAATCGCCAGCCTTGAAGCCTGTGACGCCGGGGCCCAGCTCTTCGATTGTGCCTGCGGCTTCACTGCCGGGGATCATCGGCAAGGCGGCCTTGTAAATGCCTTTGCGAAAGTAAATCTCAATGAAGTTGACGCCGATGGCCTCAACGCGGATGAGTACCTGACCGGGGCCCGGCTCGGGAATGTCGAGATCAACAAGGCGAAGAACTTCTGATCCGCCTGTCTCATGGATCTGTATAGCTCGCATGGAGTAGAGGATGCACCCTGAGGGGGTGGTAAGGCAAGCATTTTGCAATCAAAAAAAGATATTGAAACGGAGGATGGATTGTATCAGCTTTCAGTCTCGTGCAGTTTTGAAGCGAGGTTGCGATTGACGCTGAACTGCGCACCGGCAAAGAGGATGAGGCCGGAGATATAAGCCCAGAAGAGAAGGCTGACGGAGACGAAGAAGGGACCGTAGATGGCTTTCAAATCGAGATGGGGCAAAACGAGGACGAAGAGAAATTTTGCTGCGAGCCAGATGAGACCGGTGATGACGGAGGTGCGCAGGACGGAGCGCCAGGGAACTTTGCAATTTGGCAGCAGCCAGTAAATGGCGAAGAAAAATGCGATGCATGCTGCGCCGCTTGAAAGTCCGAGCCAGATTGCGCTGATGCCTTTGAAAACGAAATTGTCAATATGGCCAAAAAAGACGAAGGTCAATATCTGACGCTGCACAGCATTGAGGAAGATGCTGATGAAGGCCAGCAAGACCATGAGGATTGCGAGGCCGAATGCGACGGACTGGTTATAAAGATAATTGCGGCTTTTGCGCACACCCCAGGCTTGATTGAGCGCAACTTCAAGCGGGAGAAAAATTCCCGTGCAGGAGATCAGAATGATGACGAGCGAGAAAAACTGCACCTTGTGATGAGGCACAATACTGGCGAGTTGAGTGGCAATCCAATCGTGATCTGTGGTGTTGGCGGGCATGAAATTATTGACCATTTCAGTAATGATGCCGGCCATCTGTGGCGAGTGAAAAAAAGCGATGGCGATTGTGTAGAGCAGAACAATAAAAGGAATAAACGAGATGATGGCGTTGGCGGCGACGCTGAAGGCGTAGGTGTGGACTTCGGTGTCGAGCAGATAGCGAATCAACACGGCGCCATTTTGCCGCAAAAGGTACCACTTGGAGTTTGCAGGTATCTCCGCATCCGCTTCGGTGGAGCCGGCGCTATGAACGGGTGTATTTATTTTGGTATCGGATGCCGGAATGTCGTTCACGAATTGCCTCAACTTTGATGCTAGCAGAAGGGTAGGAAGCGGGATTGACCGGTGGCGCATTGCGCTCATGAAGCGGAGATTTGCTCAGACCGGAGAGAAATGGCGATACAAAATGGTTGATGTAATCCTATACAAACTCAAAAAACAGGATCTACGCAATTTTTTTCTTGCATATCACGAAAATACCTGACATAACGAAAGTAGACGCATATCAACCCAATGAGTCGGAGTTAGCCCGAGTTACGGGCGAGTCACAATGTCATTGTGTGTTTTTGTTGTCACAAAAAAACAGGAGACTTTGCAATGGAGCAGGGTGTAGTGAAGTGGTTCAACGGCGCCAAAGGATTTGGTTTTATACAGCGTTCATCCGGAGAAGATGTGTTTGTGCACTTCTCCGCGATACAGTCCAGCGGGTACAAAACATTGAATGAAGGCGAGGCTGTTCAGTTTGAGTGCCAGGAAGGCCCAAAGGGCTTGAATGCAGTCAACGTTTCGCGCATGGTCTAACTGCCGGAAACAACTAACATGACAATTTGCGTCGCGCATTCATGATGCGCCTGATATCAACTTTGAGAGCGCCCATTGGGCCGCGCTTCGCAGAGCTGCGTCTTCAGCATGGGACCAATCGCGAAGTTGCTTTGCAAAGGCGGTTAGGCGCGTGTTGCCCATGACGATTGCGAGGTTGCGCCGAAAGCCGGAGAAACCTGTTCTGCGCACGGGCGAGCCATTGAAGAGCCGCTCGAAGCTGCTTTCGTCGAGCGATGCCAGCCACTCGATGGATGGGTTGACGAGTGCGGTGCGCGGGACAAGTTCCGGATCGGCTGCAATGGGTGCTTTGCGATTCCAGGGGCAGACATCCTGACAGATATCGCAGCCGAATATTTGCCGCCCCATGGCCGGCTTCAGGTCTTCTTCTGAGTTATTGGGTTCGATAGGTCCCTTGTGCTCGATGGTCAGGTAAGAGATTCAGAGACGCGCATCCATTTTGTAGGGTTCGTAGAGTGCGTGAGTTGGGCAGGCGTCGAGACAGCGACGACATGTACCGCATAGGTCGGGTTGGGTTAGAGCAGCTTTTTGCGCGAGTGAAACCAACTCAGGCAGTTCGATGGAAGTGAGCAAGACGCAGAGAAAACCCCACGAGCCGAGACGTGGATGAATGAGGCAGGTATTTTTGCCGGTCCAGCCAAGTCCCGCGGCTACGGCGAGTGAACGCTCGACGACTGGCCCGGTGTCAACGAAAGCGCGTGATTCGAAGTCGCCGAGTTGGGTTTTGAGTTGGGCCTCGACAGTGCGCAAGCGCTTCAGCAGGACGCGGTGATAATCGCTTGAGACGAGTTCAACATCCTGGGGTTTTTCGTCAGCCTCGGTGGGAATTTCGTCGGGCGATGCGGGGCGCTGATTTTTGCCGGCGAGTTTTTTTACCCATTTTCCGGTGATAGCATAGCGTGCGATCCAGCCGGATTCCGCAGGTGTAGGGTCGATGGAGCCCGGCTGCGAGCTTTTGTAATTTGCCAGACAAACCAGGGCGGATTTTGCCCAGGGAAATGGTGTCGAGGGATTTGCCCGTTGATGTTTGCCATCGGCGGCGTGGCGGGTGAGCCATTCCATGGAGCCTGCATGGCCTGAATCAGCAAAGGATTCAAAGCGCCCGGCATCGCGAGTTTGATTCGGATGCGGCAACGCGACGAGGCCAGCCTCAGAGAAGCCTGCCTTGAGAGCGAAGTCACGCGCCAAATCCCGGATTGTGCGGCTTTCAGCCATTGATGACAGTATCGCCGGAAGAGCCTCCTCTACAAACTATTGAAACAAAGATGCAAATGTTTTACATCGTGACATATTCAATGGTTTAGCCAGGGCCGGCAGAACTTCACCAGGCGACAAGGCATACCGCGCTACGATAAAGTTGAAGAGTGATTGTTTAACGCTTGCTTGCAGTGTGTAGCGCTAACTGTGATGGTCAATACAGTCAGCACAGCGCCTTGAGAGCTATCATTTCTGGTTCGAAGAATCACCGCTAAAGGCACTCGGATAGCGGCTCAACTGGACAACTTATTTGAGTCAATCTGCAGAGAAATCTGCATTGACAAAAGGAGTGGTCCGGATGCCTATGCCTGAGCACGATCTGCAGCGGAATAAACACGGAGGCAGTACTCGGATGACGCAATACGTTTACTTTTTTGGAAATGGCCGTGCTGACGGCGATGGCAAAATGAAGGATGTGCTGGGCGGCAAAGGTGCCGGTCTGGCGGAGATGACCAGCGCGGGACTGCCTGTCCCTCCCGGATTCACAATTCAGACAGAAGCCTGTCGCGAGTGGATGAAGGGCAAATTGAGCGCAGACGTGGAATCGCAGATGATTGCGGCACTCGAGAGGCTTGAGAAGCTGCAGGGTCAGAAGCTCGGCAAGGGAGATAATCCCCTGCTGGTCTCGGTCCGCTCAGGCGCAAAGTTCTCAATGCCCGGCATGATGGACACGATTCTCAACCTCGGGCTCAACGATGAGTCCGTAGAAACGCTTGCCAAGCTAACGGGCAATCCGCGTTTTGCGTACGATTCCTATCGCCGTTTGATCCAGATGTACGGCAGTGTCGTGCAGAATATTGAGAAGAAGCACTTCGAGCATATTTTTGACAGCGCCAAGAAGGCCGCCAAGATCAAGATGGATTACGACCTCACCGCCGACCATCTGAAGAAGATCATCGTTGAGTACAAGAAGCTGGTTAAAAAGGAAACGAAGAAGGACTTTCCGCAGGATCCGCTCGATCAGCTTCGCGGCGCACGTAACGCCGTTTTTGAGAGCTGGAACAACGACCGCGCGAAGACTTATCGCCGCATCAACCACATTGACGACTCGATCGGCACCGCAGTCAACGTGCAGGCGATGGTTTATGGCAACCTGGGCGAGACCTCCGGCACAGGCGTGGGCTTTACGCGCAACCCGGCAACGGGCGAGAACATCTTCTTCGGCGAGTACCTGATGAACGCGCAGGGCGAGGACGTTGTCAGCGGCGTGCGCACTCCGCTGCATATCAGCGAACTGGAGCGCGCGAACCCCGGCGTCTACAACCAGCTGAAGGAGATCACGAAGAAACTCGAAACGCACTATCGCGATATGCAGGATTTCGAGTTCACGATTCAGGATGGCAAGCGTTACATGTTGCAGACCCGCAACGGCAAACGCACGGGCATTGCTGCGGTACGTGTTGCGCTGCAAATGGTAGAAGAGAAGCTCATCACGAAGGAAGAAGCGATCTTCCGCGTAGAAGCCAACCAGTTGTATGACTTCCTCGTTCCGCGCCTCGATGAAAAGGGCGTCAAGGTAGAGGTTCTCGCGACAGGATTGCCAGCATCACCGGGCGCCTGCGTGGGTCAGATCGTCTTCTCTGCCGAGGAAGCAGTGAAGGCGCACAACAGCAAGAAGATGAGTTCCATCATTCTGGTTCGCGGCGAGACAACGCCTGAGGACATTGCCGGCATGGAAGTGGCGAACGGCATTCTTACCTCGCGTGGTGGAATGACCTCGCACGCAGCTGTCGTAACGCGCGGCATGGGCAAGTGCTGCGTTGCGGGGGCTGGTGATTGCGTGGTTGACGAGCACAAGAAGGAACTACGCGTGAAGGGCAAGACCTTCCGCCACGGCGATTGGATCAGCCTCGACGGAACCACCGGCCGCGTCATCGGCAACAAGCTCAAGACGCTCGAGCCGAGCCCAAATGATCCTGAATTAGTGAAGTTCATGAGCTGGGTTGACCCGGTCCGCAGACTCCGTGTCCGCGCCAATGCCGACATTCCTCGCGACGCCAAGATGGCGATGCAGTTTGGCGCAGAAGGCATCGGCCTTTGCCGCACCGAGCACATGTTCTTTGCTGAAGACCGCATTGAGCACATGCGCGCGATGATTCTCGCCGAAAACGAGAAGGACCGCAAGGCGCCGCTGAAAAAGCTTTTGCCGATGCAGCGCGCTGACTTTGCGGGCCTCTTCAAGACAATGGGTTCACTGCCAGTGACGATTCGCCTCATCGATCCGCCGCTGCACGAGTTCCTTCCGAAGCGTGAAGAGCTGCTTGTCGAAATTGCAACCATCGAAGCGGGCAAGAAGCGCTCACCGAAGCTCAAAGCGTTGAAGAAGCTGCTTGCTCGCGTTGAAGAACTCCATGAGCAGAACCCGATGCTCGGGCTGCGTGGCTGCCGTCTCGGCATCACGCTGCCAGAGATCACCGAGATGCAGGCACGCGCCATCTTTGAGGCGGCAGTGATCGCGAAGAAGGCCGGCAGCAACCCACATCCGGAGATCATGATTCCTCTCGTCGGCGGTGTCGAGGAGATGAAGAATCAGGGCGAGATCGTTCGCAATGTGGCCAAGGAAGTCTTCAAGGAAAAGGGCGTTAAGGTCGACTATATGGTTGGCACGATGATCGAACTGCCTCGCGCAGCGCTCACCGCCGACCAGATTGCCGAAGAAGCCGAATTCTTCAGCTACGGCACAAACGACCTCACGCAGACGACCTACGGAATCTCGCGTGACGACATCAACAATTTCCTGCCGACGTACCTTCAGCAGGGAATCTTCAAGAACGATCCATTTGTCACGATCGATCAGCGTGGCGTTGGACAGCTTGTCAAGATGGCAACCGAGAAGGGACGCGCAACACGGGCGAACCTCAAGGTCGGCATCTGCGGCGAGCACGGCGGCGATCCTGAGAGCGTGAAGTTCTGCCACCGGACTGGCTTGAACTACGTCTCCTGCTCACCCTTCCGTCTGCTGACGGCTCGCCTTGCGGCGGCCCAGGCCGCGCTAGAAGAAAAGGGCGGCGTCGGCGGCGCAACGAAGTAAATACTGGCGGACGCAACAACAA
>DAHXOQ010000004.1:14905-38529 GCA_027364815.1 Acidobacteriaceae bacterium
TTTGAGCACCTCCGCCGACTCCGCGAAGATAGCATGCTGCGCTTAAAATACATTCATGGTTTCCATACAAATCGAATATCAGGGCGAGCTGCACTGTCGCGCAGTGCATGGCCCCTCACAAACCGTTCTCACTACCGACGCACCCGTAGACAACCAGGGCAAAGGCGAGAGCTTTTCCCCAACTGATTTGGTGGCGACGGCACTTGGCACCTGCATGCTGACGATTATGGGCATCATGGCGCGCACGCTCAAGATCAACATCGACGGTACGACTGCGACGGTTGAAAAAGAGATGACGAGCACAGCGCCACGCATGATCAAACGACTGGGTGTAAGGATCCATGTGCCTCATGCGATTGATTCAGAGAGCAGGATCAAACTGGAGCGCGCTGCGCATACTTGCCCGGTTCACAAGAGTCTGCATCCGGATGTAGAGAAGCCGATCGATTTTACGTGGGGTTGATTCGAAACTAAGTCCGAAGCAAATTTACTTCGTTGGCGCGAAGTATCCCTCACGCGTGAAGATTTTCAAGTTCTCATCGTTCGTTTTGAGAATAATTTTGTGATAGCCGCCATCCGGGTCGGGCTTGTCAGGCGTGTAGGTCAGCAGATACTGGCCACGTAACTCCTCGGTGATTTGCGCGTAGATGTCATTGAGATTGTCTTTCCTTTTGGCTTCAAAATAATGGCCGCCGGTGCGGTTGGCCAACTGCTCCATAATTTTCCTTCCATCGATAGCGGGCTTGGGCTCGCCGCTGCCACCATGATTGCCACCGCCACCGCCGGGCAAACCGACACCGCCGGGCCAGCCGATTCCATGATGGCCGCCATTCGTGGGCAAACCAAAATTAGACCGCGCCTCTTCACCCTTGAAGTAAACCGTATAAATCGAGAGGTCCGCGTGATCGGCTGCGTCAATGGCATCGTTGAGCGACTCCTTGCTGCCGCGATCCACGCCATCGGAGAAAACGATCAGCACCTTGCGTCCACTTTGCGACTTCATCACCTCATCAGAGGCCAGATAAATCGCGTCATAGAGTTGTGTCCCTCCGCGGCTGCCACTCGTGCGCGAACGTCCCGAGCCGCCATTCTCATCGCTGTCGCTCGTCTCGGGACCCTGGCTCTGATTGCGCGTTGCCCGTGTCGGCCCCAGATCATCGAGTTCCTTGTGAATCTCTCCGGGCTTGCTTGTGAGATCCACGAGCAACTCTACCTCGCGGTCAAAGTGCAGGAGGAATGCCTGATTTGGCGGGACAGTCCCGGCCCCTGATTCGGCTACTGGTCCCGCGCCCGGCGCAGGCGTGCCTGGAATCATCTGGTCAACAAACTTACCAACTGCAGTGCGCAGATCAGTGCGCGCGCTTTCCATGCTGCGGCTCGTATCCACGAGCAAGCCGACCATGAAGGGCAAATTCGATTGCTGCGAAAAACTCTTGATCGTCTGCGGGCGGCCATCTTCGGTTAGTGTGAAATCGCTTTTCTTGAGCGAGTTGACCAGCGCGCCTTTTTTGTCGCGCACGGTCACCGGCAGCGACACTTCGTTCGCCTGAACGTGCAGCGTTAAAGTACTACTCTGCGGCGCCGGTTGAAGTTGCTGCGACTGCTGTTGCGCCCAGCCGCTTGTAGCCGCCAGAGGCCCGGCAAGAACAATCAATGAAAATACAATCATCTTTTGCATAACGTACGACCTCTCACATTTACGCATGGGAAAAACTTCAGCACGACCTGCCCGTATCAACAATCCAGTTAATTTAGACGCAAAAATGGCTGTATGGGTTGATACGGATCTGGGATTTACCGGGCGGCCGCTTGCTCGCGCGGATCAAACTCCAGAACCAGAACCCCCTCGTAGTTCCCCAGCACGCGGACAGAATACTGCCCGGCAGCGCTTCCGGCAAGCCAATCGAGCGTTGCATAGGAGGGAGCATAGCCCATGGCAAGAAAGCGCTGATGGTTCACGACTGCAAACTGATAAAAATCTGATGCAACCAGCTTTGCTTCATAATTAAGCGCGCGCGGCAGGGGCACCACCGGCACGCTGAGTTTGTAATAGGAGAGCTGAGCAAAGTATGGACTCTCTTTGGCTGCATCAAGCGGCATGGGAACATAGTCTGACTCGGGAAAGTCGCTGCAGATCAGCACCGGAGCGTTATCGACGGAGGCATTTTTTTCAACTGCCTCGATTGCGTCTTTCCATGAGTAGAGGTGCTGTCCTTTGTTGGAATACCCCTGGTACGCTGCTGCCGCAACCAGAACTAGGCAGAGGATCAATCGTGCGGTTCTGTTTTTCACCTGCGTAAAGAGCAGGGCCCAGCAGAGCGCAATGCCGGATGCCGCTTCAATCCGATGGCGCGTGGCAAAGATGTGGATCGATGTTCCTTTGCTGACTCCAAAGAGAAGCAGTACGGGAACCAGCGCGAGTAGTGCGCAAACCGCAATTTGACATTTTTCGATTTTGATCTGCGAGAGACGGTTGTGGGTGAGAACCACGGCAAAAGCAAAGGCGAGTACGAGAGACGCGTAAAAAGTTATTGCTATGGAGACGGCAGTTGGCACGAACTTGACTGGTGCAAAGGTTCCGAGGAACGCGAGCAGAGTTGGTGCGGCTTCAAAAACATGCGAGTCGGAACTATGGAAGGTAAATAAAAACGATGGAATGGCAGGCAGGATTGCAACGGCAAAAACAGCAAGCGCAATGCCGAGTTGCCGCCATTGTCCTTTGCGATTGACGTCAGCGATGACAAAATAACCAAGTAATAATGCGGGTAAAACTGCACCCAAAAGGAAATGAAAGTAGAAGATGGCGGCGCATGAAAACCCGAGAAGCGCTGCCAGCCACGCTGATTGATTGTGCCGCATACGAAGCAGGCAGAGTATAGCCACATTCACAGCCAACATTCCAAATGCGTATGGCCTGGCATCCACAGAGGCAAAAACAATCATGGGATTCAGGCAAAAGATGATGGTCGCGATGAAAGCAATGTCGCGCTCAAACAACTCGCGTGCGGAAAGGAATAAAAGATAAGCCGCTCCAAGCATGGCGAGCAGCGAAGGAATTCTGAGTGCGACTTCGCTGCTGCCAAACATTTTGGTGCCTAACCACAGGAAGTAGTCATAAGCAGGAGTCTCCGGGCATTGAAAATTGCTCGGCCAGATTTGCGAAAAACCCTTATAGATATGCCAATAACTGCCTGTTTCGTCCAGCCACAAGGGTGCGCGAATTGCGAGGAACCAGATAAAGATGGATATAACAAGAGCAACCATATAGGCAATCGAATAAATACTGTCTGGCTGATACTTAGCCGTATTTGCAGGTGACGGATTCTGTTGCAATGTGTTTCTTTGCTTCACAGATACAAATTTAGAGCCGTCCATGAAAAAACTCCTTAATTAAATAACACTTTCTGATCATTCTTTCAGCTTGTTTTTTGAAGCAGGACGCAGGTCACACGGAATTGACGAAAAAGCCAGGGTCCAAAGCTAGCGCTTCCTTTCGCGCCGCCATGTCTGCCCCCCTCAACCGGGCCGCGACTTTCTTCACTAGGGTAAAGGGATTGTGCCCGATATAATCCCACCCTGTACCACCGTTCACTATCGCGCCCCTGACCAAGCGGCATTGAGGAAAGATCGCAGCGACCGCATTCACATCAGGGCGAAACATAGTGTCGATGGGATCGGGGTGATAAGGAAAACGATTAGGCACAGTGACGATGATGTAACCGCCGGCCGGGATTATAGACTCGACCCGCTCTGCTATCGCTCGTGGCTCCGCTACATGTTCGAGTACATTACAAAACAGCGCGGATTGGAAGCGGCAGCCCCTAAGATCGGCGATGAATGCGTTGTCATTAAGGTCGCCGACTCGGTCTATTCCAGGGGCATTCTGTATGTCTGAATGAACAACAGCAACGCCGCGCCCGATGAGTGGGGCAAAGATGCTCGCATTGATGTAAGGCTGCACTTTTTCACGAAAATCTGACGGAGAACTGCCGATGTCCAGGAGCGGAGTGAGCGCGGAAGGGTCAAGAGTCGCTAGTTGTGTACCAATCCATTCAGCTTCTGGTTTAAGCATCGCTCAGTAGATCCTCGATTCAATAAGAATTAATCCCACGCAGTCAGAATGGAATTATTCATCAACATTTTATAGCAATTGCGACCAACTCTTCCCCACGAGCACGAAAGGCCTTAAACGCGATGTAAGGCAGCAGCACTGTCACGAAAGCAGAAAGCGCGATGAATCGAAATTTGGAATAGACTGGATTTCCGTTGCCTTTAGACCAATACAAGCAAGCAATGTAGTAGCACCATGCAGATTGCACAAAAGGTGTTTTGTAGGCAATAAGTCTCAGGCCAGCTTGTGTGCAAAGCCTGGAGATGGATCTTCGATTGAAAAAATTCAAATGGCGCGGAATATCAAGCATGCGCCAGTACTGACCGAACCACTGCCCGTTTTCTGCACCCCTGTGACTGGGTACTTGTATCAGAACTGTTCCACCCGGACGCAAATATTGCGTTGCAAGTTTGAGATCATGCAACGGATCTGGCACATGTTCAAGAACATTCCAAATCGACACGGCATCAAAATAGCCTTCTGGCCAGAGACCTGGTTCTAGTTCACCCTGGCGTACATCATAGCCAAGTTCCCTGCTGACACTATCAACCATCTCGCTGTTGTAATCGACTCCGTGAACACTCCAACCGGCACGGTGCGCGGCTACCATAAAATCGCCAGAGCCAAATCCCACATCCAATAATTCGTTCCCTTTGCCATATTGTCTGAGCCACGAAACACGCCTGCTCATCGTCCATGCTCGCAATATTTTCCAGAAGGGCCAGCCTGATTGCTTCCATGCAGGGCGATAGGGGACATAAACATCACCTATCGAATAAGCCGCCGCAAGCTCCGCAGCATCTGGCTTGGGATTGAGCATTACATGTCCGCACACATTACAGCGAGTGATCTTAAAGACCTTCTTATACTCAGGCCTGCACAGATCAGAGCCCTCACGCACGAAGGTCCAGTCATTGGCATCACAAATCTGGCAACGGGAATATTCAGGTATCGGCGTAGTCGTTGTCATTGAATCCTCAGAAATTGATTTCCGTCGATGTCTTCAGTGTGAATTGTTCTCTAAAGCGGCAGGCGTGTCATGTGTGAGCATTCTAGTTGCCCAGAAAAGAATCAGAGCAAAAGCAGCTACGAGGAAATACGAGAGTGTGCCGAGCAATCGATAGTCTACTGCCCATTGTGATGCGATAGACAGAGGGGTTCCAAAAAGATGGAGCATGCTGACGATGGTCAGTTCATTGATGCCGACTCCGCCGGGGGTAATGCCGAGGACATTTGCAATGGAGACGAACGGCATGGCTGCGGCAATGTGCCAGAGCCGAATCTGCGCATTGACGGCGAGTGCAGTTTGATTTGCCAGAAGAACAATGACTGCGAAGCGAGTGGCTGAGAGCAGCATCAGCCGACGTGCAAGCGCGGCGTTGAGCAGGCCGGAGTGCTCAATCTGCAAAAAGTATCGCAGAGCCTTTCCAGTCAGTGTTTTGATGGGATGGCGCGATATGGCGATGGGGCTTTGATTCTTGATTGCATCTGCATCAGGTTCCGGATTGTAGTTTCTTGAAGCTGCTCGGAAGATCAACTTGGTGATATGAATGATTGGGCTCATGGTCAGCATGGCGATTACGACCATGATGAACGCGGAAGAGAGCCACAGCATTCCGCCGCCTGAAAAAGTCCAGGCGACCCATGAAGCGACAGAGAGAAAAAGAACAATCAGGAGATCGAAAGATTGCTCATAGACTGTGCCTGCGGTGCCACGCCTGATCGCTTTGCCGTATCCGTGGGCACCAAAAGTGCGTGCGATGGCCATGGCGATTTGCGTGGGAATAATGAGTCCTAGAGCCATGCCAACGCTGGTGATGAAGAAGGATGTGACCTGTGAAGGCACGGCATCGACAGAACTGCGGAGGGCTACGTCCACCATCCGCCATTTGACAGTTGAGAGATAGACAAGCAGGCAGTTGAACAAGACCATAATAATGACGCTGATCAGATTGGCGTGTTCGAGTTGCTGAAGCGTCAAACTGAGATCGACTTTACCCAAGTGAATGAGTACGCCGATTAAAAGCGCCGCAATGGCAACGGAAACAAGGAAGAGTAAGACGCGGCGGAGATTCATCCTGTCGTGCTTCCTTTCTTTGTTCGCTCCTGCACCAGGCGCGTGACTATCTCTAGATAGCGTTCAGCGGCGCGGCTCCATGAGTAATTTTTCTCCGCATAGGCATGACGGGCTGCGCATTTTTCTTCAGTCATTTCGCCGGGGATGACCAACTCATCGATTGCAGGGAGAAATGCCTGTGCAGTTCGCTCGTCTTCGCCGACTGAAACCAGAACACCTTTGGCGAAAGCTCTGATGGAAGGGTCGGCATCAAGCGTCTCATCGCCGCTGACTACAGGAATGCCCGATGCGACAGCCTCCTGAATCACGAGCGGGAAACCTTCGCCGATGCTCGGCAGAACCATGAGATCGCAGCAACGATAGAGCGCGGCCATCGACTCACCCTGGAGACCAGAGAGCACGCGCACATTTGGTGCGTTCCATTTGGAGGGATCGAGCGGCCCCCAACCGGCAAAGACCCATGTCCACTGGGGACGCTCCTCGACCATGAATTTCATGGACGGGATTCCCTTCTTCGCAACGAAGCGGCCGACGAAGAGTAGGACGGTGCCATCAAGCGGAAGTCCAAAATGCTGACGAAGAGATTGGCGGGTTTCGTTCCCTGCGACGCAACGATATATATCCGTGTTCACTCCATTGAAGATCATCTCCGGCTTCTGTTTGTAATTGATTGTGGAGTGATAATTCATGGTTTTGTGGCTGTAATAAATAACCTGTGAAGCGAATTTCAGCATGGGATTTGTGAAGAGATGCGTGCCTATCCACATGACGGCGTTGGCGATTTTTGAGTCACCTGAAAAATAGCTGATGTGTTGAATGATCATGATGGGTACGCCATAAATTATGGCTACCAGATAAGCAAAGATATGACTCAAATACAAACAATCATGAATGAGAAGGACATCGGCCTTTTTGACTTCAGAGACGATGAGCCACAGCGCGCGAAAGGTTGGGATGGGAAATGGAAGGCCCGTTTTTCGCTCGACAAAATTGAAGACCGGCAAGCTCACTGCGTGCGATTTCCCTATTCGATCCGGTGGCGCGGAGGCATTACTGGCCATCCATGTTACTTCTTGATCTTTGCCCGTTAGTGAACGATAAAGTTCCTCGGCAATAAACTCGATGCCGCCTTTGTGCGATGGAAAGTAGTGGCAGAACATCGTGATTTTCATCGCTTCAATTTACCTCGGGACAAATTCGGATCAGCATGTAATGGGTTTTCATTGTTGCGTTTTCTTCAAACTGGCTACTGCCGCCGTAGCCCGAGGATGCTGAGAAAAAAGCTGCTGCAGATGACCTGCACACCGAGCGTGAGTGAAAAGACGGCTGGCATGACGATGCGCAACATGTGAGCGGGGTCAAGAGCGCCGAAGCTGTCTTTGGTCCAACCGGTTACGGCGAAGATGGAACCGCCGAGGCCTAGGAGAATCAGGAGAGCGCCGACGATCAGACCGAGTTCGAGGGTGATGACACGGAAGAAGCTGTTCAAGCGCGAGTCCTCTGGCAGCAATCCTTCAGCGATGGCGAAGACTTTTGTAAAAATGGCGAAGGCGACAAGCTGAAATCCCATCAAGACGGAGACGAATGCGTAGAGCAGCGTGTGAACGTCGAAGCCGATGCCATTGACCACGCGCGGGCCGGGAAGAAGCCAGGCGCAACCGGCGAGGCCGATGAAGAAGAGAAAAATTCCGGGATAAAGAAAAAGCCAGCGCGGGCAGTACATGAGGAGAAAACGCAGATGCCTCCAGCCATCGCGATAAGGCAGCAAGTGCGGCGGACGCGAACGGCCATCGGGGCGCAGCATTGTCGGCACTTCGGTCATCTTCATTTTCTGGAGCGTCGCCTTCACCACCATCTCGGAGGCAAACTCCATACCGGTGGTTCTCAAATCCATGCGGTGAAAAGCATCTTTGGAGAAGCCGCGAATGCCGCAGTGAAAATCATGCACATCGGAACGAAAGAGAACCTTGCCGATGCTTGAGAGGATGGGATTGCCGATGTAACGGTTTTTCCAGGGCATGGCGCCGGGCGCGATTCCACCTTTGAAGCGGTTGCCCATTACGAGGTCGTAGCCTTCGCGGAGTTTGGCGAGAAAGCCGTCGAGATTTTCAAAGTCGTAGCTGTCGTCGGAATCGCCCATGATGCAGTAGCGGCCCTCGGCGGCTGTGATGGCGCCGTGGAGAGCTGCACCATAGCCTCGGATGGGAATGTCGATGACGCGTGCCCCGAGATCAGTGGCGATTTTTTGCGAGCCGTCGGTTGAGCCGTTGTCGCCGATGACGACTTCGCCGGAGACCCCTGAACGCGCGAGATAGCCCTGCGCCTTGCGGATGCAGGTTGCGAGCGTCTCCGCCTCGTTGAGGCAGGGCATGACGATGCTGAGTTCAACGGTCATTCTGGCTTTCCGGCTGACTTCATAGGTGTCTTCCTGGATGGCTTCCTGATTCGCTCTATGGACGCGCAAGATTGCGGTAAAGGCATCTCTGCCTAAAGTTTAGCATGGTGCCAGATGCTGTGATGGATTACAAATTGGCAATGAAATCGTAGGTAATTGCTGGATTGAAGACAGCTTTATATGAGGCGGCGAATCAATAACCAGATCGATTTGAAGATCACAAAGTAGCTTCCTATCGATTCGGAGCAATACATTGTTGATGATTCGTATTGCAACCTCTTTCGCGCATAGATTACCCCACATGTACAGCCTGAACACATATCTGCACCATCTCAACCCAATAAAAAATTGCATACCAAAGCATGCGTTCAGGGCTATAATCCCTTTTAAGTCAAAAGATTCCCCCATCTTCCCGGTCCATACAACTGATTCAAGAACATGTACGCGATGATTGCGGCAGGATTGTCAATGATGAAGATTCCCCCTTCTAATTGCCGAGTATTCTCAAATCAACTGAGCCAAAAACTGTTCACGTCACTCTTCACGTTGATCGCTCTGGCGGCATTCGGCGCAGTTGCTGCAGCGCAAACGACGCAGCCTACGCTCATCGCATCTTCGAGGTCCACGGTCACGGTTTCACCCGAACTGGCACGGCAGTTGGTCGATGCGGAGAGCAGCTTTGATTCAGTCTTACCGCCGATCTGGAGTCTTGGAACGTTTATGGAAGCCGCCGATCATGGCAGCGCGGCCGGAATGCGCGACGTGGGGCTGGTTTACCTTGTCGATGCGCAGGTGGCCGACAACGAACTGGCGCTGAGCTGGTTTGAACGAGCGGCTATCGCGGGCGATGCACGCGCTACATCCTACATTGGCGATTTTTATACGGACCCAAAGAACGGTTCGCCGGATCTGAATACCGCCCGTTACTGGTACGAGAAGGCCAACACACTTAAGGATGCGCGCGGCACGTTTGAGTTGGCACAAATGTATTGCAACGGTTCAGGGGTCGCCCATAGTCAGCCCGAGTGCGAGCGCCTTATGGCGGAAGCATCACAATATTTCAAACCCGGTGACCCGGAAGAAACGCGTCACCGCATTGAAGACGCATGCAAGGGACTTGGCGACAGGTACTCCAAAGGTACTGAAGTCAAAGTGAATTTTGTTGCCTCTGCAGGTTGGTATGACAGAGCCGCGGTACTGGGTTTAACTGTCGCCGCAGTCGATGAAGCCCACCTCTACACAGTTAAGCCTGGATTACGACAGAATCTCGTGCGCGCCGAAGCGATTCTGGATGAGATTGTGGCCCACCATAACGCGGAACCCGGTAATGAGCTTCTGTTTTTCAAGGATCAAGCGCTGGTTGCAAAGGGGTATATAGAAGTCGGCCAACAGTATGAGGCTCGCGGAGCGGCTTCCATTCTGAAAGCGATTCCCGTTTATACCAAAGCAGCAAAACTGGGCAACGGTTCAGCAGCGGTCAGACTTGGATTGCGCTATGTGAACGGCACTGGCGTTCACGTGAATTTGGACGAGGCCTATCAGGTGCTGATGGGTATCACAAAACTCCGCATGAATGTCGAAGACAAGATGGCACTGGCCGATGCTCTGGATAAACTGGCTACGGCTTATTCAAAACCATCACTCCGGGCAGCGAATGCCGACCGCATCAAACAATTGCGTACAGCTGCCGAGGAGGAACGCATACCCATGCCGTTAGTGCTGGCAGAGATGCCGCCACCGCCGCCGCCGGGGGAGATGGCGGCGCGCTATCCGAATCTGATGGCGCCGGATAGTGTGCCAGTGCAGCAGGAATTTGCCGTCAACGTTTCTTTGAATTCGATTGCATTCGACGCGAACACGCAGATTCTCTCCGGTCAGCAGAAGGATGGTCAGTTGCAGATTCAGCTTCCGCTGGGAATGAGCACGATGCCGATTCAAGTGGATCTTATTGCGCCTGGGATGACCTTCACGGATGGCTCTAACTCCGGCACTCTCATTCTCGATGCCAACAAGCCCGATTCCACTCCTGCTGTCTTTCATCTGCGTTCTGGTTCAACGCCGGCCAATGGAGTGCTGCTCGCCACTCTGAGCTATCACCAGAACTTTATCGCGCAACTTGAGCGTAAAATCACAGTCGCCGCGCAACCGACTACGGATTCAGCGCCGCAGGTGGTCACCTCGCTGCCTGCTGTTACACCCCCAATTGTTTCTGCACCGGTACCCGCTCAACCGGGCGATGCACTGGTGCGCGCAGATAACAGCACCACACTCAATCAAGGCCCTGCGAAACAGATTGGCGGTAGCACAACGGCAGCACACAACATGATGCAGCGTGCTCCTGCGCCGGGCAAGCCGGCAACAGCGCTGCCACCGCCGATTGTGCTTGACCCAACCGCCAAGACCACTGACCTGACTATCACTGAGACGCTCGTTCAAGACACGATGCATTATTCATTCGATAGCCCCGGTCTCGCCGGCACCGTCTATGCGGATGTTCCAATGGCCACTGCAACAAAGATTAAAGTCGAGCAGATGTACTCTCAATTGCAAAACCAGGCAGTCATCCTCGCATCCGGTTCCGGTGCTGCGTGTGCCGCTGACCGGCTTAAAGGGTCGGGCGGCGATACTGACCCTAACTGTTCTGACAGCGTCAACTCGCGCGCACTTGCTGAAGGCATCGGCAATGATCTCTATAACAACCTGGCCCCGCAGGCATTCCGTGACATTTATCAACTGCTGACCGCAAACCATATACGCCTGCACACCATCACCATCGTCACCAACAGTCCAACGCTTCCATGGGAGCTCATGCGCCCCAAAGCCGCTGATGGCACAAGCAATTTTCTTGGTCTTACAGCCGCAATAGTGCGCGAGAATATGGGCGCACCGCAACTGGCCCAGCCCGCCACAGTGCCCTTCCAGAGCGTGTCCATCGTCGCACCCAACTATGGCGGCGACCTGACACTGAACGGCTCAACGACTGAAGTGAAAGCGATCCAGGCATACTTTCCGCAAGCCAATCAAGTGGCTGGTGATTCAACGTCCGTGATTGCGCTGGACAAAAATGCGCCACAAGGCATCATCCATTTCACCGGGCATAGTCAGCGCATTCAGCAAAAGGTTGCGGCGCCTGCCATCACTGCTTCAGCGTCAGCAGCGACAAGCCAACTGGCGCCGCAAGTTGCCATCGAGCTCGAAGACGAATCCATGACTCCGTCCACATTCACAGCAATTCGTGAAGACGGCAAGCCAACGCACCCCTTCTATTTCTTCAATGCATGCTTCCTCGGCCGCAGTGATCCGCAGCTCTACTATGTTGATGGTTGGGCACCTGCACTGATGCAATCCGGTGCAAGCGGTTACCTCGGCGCGCTTTATGAAGTTGGTGATACTAGCGCGGTAAGTTTTGCCACTCACTTCTATGCCGGCCTGAAATCTAATCTCACCAACAACAGAAACTGGACTGTAGCGGACCTCGTGACCTCTGCCCGGAAAGCCACTTATGCAGAGTCCAATGACCCAAGCGCGCTCGCATATGTTCTCTACACCAAGCCATACATGAAGATGGTGGGTGATAACTGAAATTGAACTTTCAATGAAGATTGGTTTTCTTTTGTTGAATATGGCATGGAAGCTGACTTAGACTTTTTGGCAGGTCACTTCCCCGCCCCTACACAACCTGAGGTCTATGCAAGCTCCAGCAAGTTTTAGTAAAGCCGTTGCGCTCTTGAACAAAGTGGTACGACCCGCGATAAGCAAAGGGTGGTGGCACTGGATTCGCTTTGCTTTGCTGTTGCTGCTGGGAATTTATCTCGGCCATGAACTTAGTGAAAGCAACCGATTCACCGACTGGCGTTATGAGCTCTATCAGAAGCAGGTGCGCATTCAGCGTCGCGGGCCGGTCTATCCGCGTTACACAGCACTTGTTTTGCTCAATGATGATGACTATTGGAGCGAGGAATATCAGGCCCGCGCACCTTTGAAGCGTGACAAACTTGCAGTTCTCATCGATCGCCTCAACGAGGCAGGCGTGAATACAATCGCTATCGACTTCTTTCTTGAGTCTCCGCTGCAATCGAAGCCTGATTATGATTTTAGTGATTACCAAAAAGAGGATGCAGTTTTCTTTGCCGCATTGAAGCGCGTGTGCGACGCAGGGCGCCATATGGTTCTGGCAACGGAATACAGCGGATACGATGAGGATCCCAAGGAGATGCGTGTTGAGTCAAAATCAATCTATACATCACTCTTGCCTTCTCTTCCTTGTGTCACACGCGGACATGTCGAGTTACCTACAGATCTAAGGAAAATTCCCGGCATGATTCAGCTCGCGGATGGAAGCTATCTAGACTCATTTTCCCTGGCGATAACAAAGATTAATGATCCGATAGCCTATGAAAACCTTGTAAAGGGCGAAGACAAAGGCTATCGCTTTGCGCAGTTTCTGACGCCAGAGGATTTCAGCAAGCGCGACGGAAAGCAGTTTATCTTCAGTGGTGTTGATATTCAGTCAATGGACATTAAACAGCTCAGGCAAGCGCTGGCAGATAAAATTGTGATCATTGGCGGTCACGTGCATGATGAAGCCTATGATCTGGGAGGCTATGTCGATGTGCATAATTCGCCCGGCGGCGACGAACCTGGCGCCATGCTCCACGCAAACTTTGTCGAAGCCATGCGCGACCCCGTTAGCACCTTCACCCCCATCTCTGACCACACTGCGGAGGTGATTGAATGGTGCCTCGCGCTCGCTCTTGCGCTACTAGGCTCCATGGAGATACACGCGGGATGGAAGTGGACCGGCTTTGCATCCAGCTGCCTCTTCAGTATCTTGATGACGTATTTTCTTTTGCAAAATCTAGGCCTCTTTCTCGACTTCCTCATTCCTTTTTTAATGATCATTATTCATACCTTTACGGAGCAGCTACTTGAAATGCGGCGTGAATTACATCACGCAAAGCATCAACTATTAAACCATCAACAAAAGGAGAGAACTACATGACCATCCCCAATCTCTTGCGCAAGGCACTCACTGCCATCTTTGCTTTGCTTGTTTTCGTCAGCGTCTCTAACGTCGCATTGGCCGCGCCCATTCCGCAACAATCCAAAGGCGGCATGCGCGGCATGAGCTCGGTCGACGGTCAAACCCTGCGCGTCACCGTCATCCTCAATGGAAAACCCTGGGCCAAAGCCTCCGTTGTAATCACCAAAGCAGATGGCTCGCCGGCAGTCTCAGGCATGACGAGCGCCAATGGCACTTTCACAACTACTTCACTGGTTGCCGGAACATTTACAGTGACCGCATCCACCGTTCACTACACTGCAACCGGCAATGTAACACTGGTGAAATCGAACGAGATGGCCTTTCTGAAGCTGACGCTAGCCAAGAAGCCAACTGCACCAGCACCCACAAAGTAGCCCTATGACAAAAATGCAACAGGCCCGCTGATTGAGCGGGCCTGTTGCTGAATTTGATTGGTAGCGCTAACGGGAATCGAACCCGTGTTTTAAGATTGAGAATCTCACGTCCTAACCCCTAGACGATAGCGCCACATTGCGGGGAACACTTCTACTACTTTATCAAAATTCGAACGCTCTGCCAAAAATAGAGCCCACACCGGTGAAGTCCAAATCTCATGCTCCAGCCACTCTCACCGTATCACCAGCAATCGCGCTACCGGCGCCGCTGGCCGCACCGCAGGTGCTACTTGCCGCCGTCCACGCCGAGCTTCCGCACCTCGTCGTTGTAATACTTGCGGTAGAGTATTTCCCACTCCTGCGAGCCTTCCATGATGATCTTGCGCTGCGAGCTGATTTTCAAACGCGCCGCCGTATCTATGCGCGCTTCTTCCAGCAGCAACTGCTCCAGGATTTTGCGAGCTTCCTGGCGGATCGTGTTGCGATCCTCAAGAAAATCGACTTCGTCGATCTCCGCAAGGGTATCGGCCACGGTGTGAGCCAGCTTGTTCAGTTTGTCGCGGCTGATTCTCATAGCACCGCCTTGTATTTACGGGCCAGCTCGCCCTTCACTTTTTTGAACATCTCGGCATACTGTGCGCCGGATTTGCGCATCTCTTCGGAGTAGGCGTCAAGAATCACGCGTACCTCCTCGTTAATGCGGTCCTCAAGTGAAAGCTCTTCAATCAGCCCTGCGGTCACGCGTTCTTCAACCAGCTTGGGCTGCTTTGTTTGGATGAGCTTGACCTCGACGAGATGCTTCGTCGTGCGCCGTGCCAGATAACCTATATATTCGCGGGAGAAAATCATGGACTGAAGATAAGAATATCGCATGGGGCCACAAGGTGTACACTGCTTCACGCCTAGGAATGCAAGTCACAGGCACCTGGCAGGCGAATCTGAGAAAATGGTAAGGAGCTTATGAGCACTGAGAACCTGAACGCACTCAAGGATGACATGGTGGCCTTCATTGAAGGTCACGGTCTGCGCCGCCTGCCCGGATACGTTACTGCGGACCTGCCAGCCATTCTGTGGGAGGACGAGGAACGTCCCGACAGCTGGAAAGATTTCGTGGAGATGGCTAAGCACTGCAACGCGCCATTCATTACCTTCAGCGAAAACTTGCTCGAATCCAGCGAAGTCGAAATGCTGTTAGAAGAATCCAGCCAAATGCACTTCCCTGACGAAGAGAGCAGTGAACTTGCGGAGGCCGAGTGGCTGCGACAGTACGTTGGCAAGCTCGGCTACATTCAACTTGGCTTTGCCCATCAGGGCATCATGATTTTGCATGAGACCACAACCGAGTGGTACGAGCGCTTTCAATCGCTGATGGAAGAAATGCTCGGCTTCCAGGAATTTCTCGGCGCTGATGACGCTGCCGAGACTGACGAATTCGATCAGGACCTCGAAGACGACGAGGAATAGTACTCGGGAGTGACGAAGCTGGAAACCACGCCGCAGTCTAAGCCGCAATCCAATGCAGGGGCGAATCCCGCACCCCTTCAACGCTGGGTGATGGCCGAGCAACACGCAACGGAAGCTGAAGCGCTGGCCAACTCTGCACGCATCCCTGTTGTTCTAGCGGAGCTGCTTCTTGCCCGAGGCGTCAACACCGCAGCGGCCGCCTTTGAATTCCTCAACCCTGATTACGACAATCTCCACGACCCGCTGCTGATGCTTGGGATGAGCACCGCGGTCGAGCGCATCGAAGCTGCTATCGAGCGCAAGGAGCCGATCCTGCTTTATGGCGATTACGATGTTGATGGAACTACGGCTGTTGTTCTGCTCAAAACTGCCATCGAAATGCTTGGCGGAGAAGCGCGCTTCCACGTTCCCCATCGCCTCAACGAGGGCTATGGAGTTCAATCCAGTGTCCTTGAAACTCATTTCGCTGAAGGCGTCCGGCTCGTGATCACAGTTGATACAGGTATGCGCGCCTTCACTGAAGCGGAAACTGCTGCGCGGCTCGGCCTCGACCTCATCATCACAGACCACCATCTTCCCGACGCCGCCGATGCTGTTCCAAAAGCTCTAGCCATCCTCAATCCCAATCAGCCCAACTGCGCTTACCCTGAAAAATTTCTCTGTGGCGCAGCCATCGCCATGAAGCTATCAACAGCTCTGCTCATGCGTCGCGATCCTGCAACCACGCGCAGCAAAACCCTGCCCAGCTTTCTCAAGCTCGCCGCCATCGCCACCATCGCCGATGCCGTTCCGCTACGTGGAGAAAACCGCACTATTGCCGCGCTTGGACTGCGTGAACTCCGCAACCCCGTGGGCGTCGGTTTGCGCGCGCTCTTCGCAGCCGCTGCTCTGGACCCCTCCGCCCGCGCCATTACCGGCTTCGATGTCGGCTTTCGTCTAGGCCCACGCATCAACGCCGCAGGCCGCATGGACATTGCCTCTGAGGTCGTCGAGCTCTTCACCACGCGCAATCAAAAACGCGCCACTGAACTCGCCGCTAAACTTGAGCGCCTGAACAGCGAACGCCGTGAAACTGAAGCCATCGCCCTAAAATCCATCGAACACCGCCTCACTACAGATCCGGAAATCGCCGCATCACGTCTTCTGGTCGTCGATGGTCAGGGTTGGCATCGTGGCGTTATCGGCATCCTCGCCTCGCGTGTCGTCGAGCGGACCGCCAAGCCCGCCATCGTCGTCAGTATTGAGGATGGACTGGCCCATGGGTCAGGGCGATCGGTCGATGGCTTTCATCTGCTCAACGCGCTTGAAAGCTGCGCCGACCTCTTCACCCGCTTCGGTGGCCACGCATTTGCCGTCGGATTTCTCCTCCCTGCCGCAACGCTGCCAGAGCTCAAGCGCCGTCTGGCGCTTTATGCTGAAACGCATCTCGCCGAGCGCTCCCCGGAACACCTGCTCAAAATCCATGCCGAGCTGCCGCTCGACCGCATCACTCCCGTCCTCGCCGGCTGGATCAAAAAACTCGAGCCCACCGGTCACGGCAACAACGAGCCAGTCTTCGTCGCCCGCGCGGTGCGCGTTACCAAGCCACCGCGGATCATGAAGGTGCGACACTTACGCCTGGAGCTTGCCAAATCATCCGAGCTGAACTCCGCATCAATCGGCGCAATCGGCTGGAACCTTGCTCAACGCGCACTCGAACTCGGCATCCGGGAGGGCTCTCTCATTGACATTGCTTACAAAATTAAGGAGAACGAGCACCCCGACTTCGGCGGCCTCGAATTGATGATTGCCGGCTTTGAAATCTCTGAATCGAAAAATTAATCTGCACCGAATAAAAGGCCTGCGATTTTCTCGCAGGCCTTCTCTTCAAACTTCGAACTTATCTCAATGTTTCTTCTCGCCTGTCGCCGGTTTGGTTGTTGTATCCGTCGTACTCTGATCATCGGTCGTCGTCGACTTACCCTTCGGCGTCTGCGCCGCAACCGACTCCACCGGCGTGCCACTTCCCCCGCCGCCAACCGGATGCGGTTTAGGCGCCTTCGCATTCACCGTTTCATGCGAGTGCTCCAGCCCATCTACAGTGATTACAGATGTACTGCTCTTTCCCTTGCCGTTTTTTGAATTCGGGTCCTGGGCTGTCCCTTCAACGGCCTGACTTTTGGCAGCGCCATCGGCAGGGTTCATGATGACATTCATCCCCGATGTTGAACCCGTTGCGGGCGCAGGTGCTGGCGCGGCCTCCATCAGTTTTGGAGATGCGCTATCTGTTGACTTTGTGATCGACAATGAACCCGTCGCGCCATTTGTATTGGATGTACTTCCTCCACTGGCTGGCGCCGACGACGCATCAGTCTTCCGTGTAATAGAAAAAGGATTGAATGTAGCCTTGCCGGCACCTGCACTGGAGTCTGTCGTTCCATTTCCGCCACCGCCACCGCCCTTCGGATTCTGCATCATGCCATCAGTGGATTGCCCTTTCGCCGCGCCATCGCTGACATTTTTCGGTGATGACTGGTCAATTGGCTTCGTGACCACAATGCCATTGTTTTTACCTCCACCGCCGCTGCTATTTTGCTGACTCACTACATTCGCCGAAGCCTTGTCAGTCTGCTTCATTACCACTATTTCTGAACCCTGGCTGCCGCCTTTCGGATTGGGGGCAACTCCCTCTTGTGCTTGTCCCTTCGCAGCGCCATCGCTGATATTCTTGCGATCCTCGGTTGTCGCGCCTGTCTGTTGCGAACTTGTGGTCTTGACGATCGCTTTCCCGTGTTTCTTCTTCCCTGAGGCAGAATCCGTATCCGTATCACTCGTTTGCTGCGCATTCACTACATTCGTGATCTTGCCCTTCGCATGATCTTTTTTACCCGAGTCAGAATCCGTATTCGAATCCGTGCTCGAATCTGTCGCGCTGGGCTCCTCTCCAACAGGCTTCTGTTTCGTGGTCTTGCTTTGGCTCAGGGCAACGGTTGTAACAGTAATCAGGCAAGCAAGCAATGCTGCCTGCAGCCACTTTGGCGTGATGAACTTTCTCATGTGACTTCCTCCACTGTTGATTGATATTCCCCCATGCGCTGGTTTCTTCGAGCGTCCTCTGGGTTGAGAATCTTTTAGGGCATGAATGCTGGCGCTTTCACAGCACGCAAAAATACTACTCTCTATTCATACCTTTGGCGCAGACAATTCGTTCAAATGTCCATTTTTATCTTGATGATTTAGAAAAAACGCCGGTCTGCTCAAAGGAGCAAACCGGCGTTAAGGGGACCGCAACAACATTTTGTAATCTACGGACGGTAGCTGAATCCAATGCCGAAGACGTGACGCGCATCGATGTTGATTGGGACTGCGAATAACGCCGGGCATGTGGCTGATGCTGGATAACAAGTCACACCGTATGCCGGATTTGGAGCGAAAGTTGTACCGATATTTCCTGCAACTTGGCCAACGCCCACATCAAGGGAAAAATGAGCATTTTGTCTTTGTGTAAAGCGCACCGCGTAGTCCAGCGTAGTGGGAATATGCGGACGGTTATTCGCATAGCCTGTATAACCAACCGCCGTCAGTAACTCACCGGAAGCTTTAAGCAACTCATCCAGGTTCTTGACGTTGGAGGGTTGGCTGGCAAATCCGGCCGAAGGAACGGCGACGATGCTCTTGCCCAACGGCAACGGAATACCAATGCCACCAAAAGGACGCGCTGACCAGCTCTCCGCCACACCGCCGAGACCCATGATCACCGCATTGGTACCCTTGACTCCGAAGTTAAGCAGCACGGGCACCGGAGGCTTGGCCCAGGTTTTTGTGATTGCGCCGTAGATGTCACCGTTATTGTAACTGGCATTTGCTACCGGATTTGCCAGAATCGGAACACCGAACAAGGAAGTAGGCAGATCAGAGAGCGAGCCGCTGACGAATTGGTCGCCTTGGCGGAAAACGCCGCCAACTGCAAAGCCCGGCGTGTAGAAGTGCTTGGTGTTTTCTTTTATCAGCACCACTTTACCGTGGAAGACATTCATGCCGCTGATCGTTGATGATGGAAGACCGCCGTAAAGGCAGCAATTGAAAAAATTCGACTGATTCCAAAGCGGGCTGAAAGCGGCACTATTACCGTTCTGGTGAATGCTGCGTGTGTAACCTAACTCAAATCGATTTCCAAATCCCTCAGTCACACTGATCGTCTCCACATTGCCAATTACCGATGAAGCAGCGATAAAGTGGAAGCCGATTGCTGGCATCGAGAAGCTATGATTATTGGCCGAAGGAACCACGTATGCCGTAGGGGTAAGAAAACCGCCGGTCTGGCCTTCAAGCGTAAGTTGTTGTGCGTTCAGTTGGCTGGCGAAAAGTGCAACAGCAGCAACGCCACCGCATAAGAACATTGACCTCAAAAATTTGAGATGCATTTATGACTCCGTAAACATGGATTCACCGAGTTTGGTGTCTTCAAAAACGACCAAGTTGTAACACAAATTACATACAATCGTCAGTAGAAATTTGCAGATGGTACACTTTAGAGCATGTTTAAGGGCATCTTCATCACGCTCGAAGGCCTCGACGGCTCGGGCAAAACCACGCAAATCAAGCGTCTGGCCAAATGGCTTGCGCTACACGGTCTTGAAACTGTCTTGACCCGCCAGCCCGGCGGCACTCCCACGGGCGACCGCATCCGCGCGCTGCTGCTTGATTCCCGAGGCACCGGAATCGCACCGATGACCGAGATGGCTCTCATGTTCGCCGACCGCGCGCAGGCCATCGCCGAGGTCATTCTTCCCGCGCTTGAATCCGGCAAAGTCGTTCTCTGTGACCGCTTTACCGACTCCACCGAGGCCTACCAGGGCGGAGGACGCGAACTCGGCTCTGAGCCGGTCCTTGCCCTCCACAAGCTCATCTGCGGCAACCTGCAGCCCGACCTTACACTATTGCTCCTTACCGACCTGGAACCAAGCCTGGAAAGGGCACGCAATCGCAATCAGCGTATTGATGAGAACATTGGCCCCGATGAAAACCGCTTCGAACTGGAACAGGAAGCCTTCCACCGCCGCGTCTGGGAAAAATACCATGAGATCGCCGCTCGAGAGCCCAACCGAGTCATTCTCATCGAAGGCGAACTCTCAATCGATAAAGTCCACGAGCGCATTGTCGAAGCAGTAGCCAAACTCCTCAAGGAGAAGCAAGTTGGGTGATTTGAATGTTCATGGCTACGTTTTACGCACGATTGCCACTATAAGATTCAACAGGTTGAACTCGGCACTTGATTCTGGCTATAATTTCTGGCTATAATTTACCTATGAACATCAGCACCGCCAACGCGAAGAACAAACTCCCTGCGCTCCTCCGTGCAGTCGAAGAAGGTGAACTGATCACCATAACGCGCCACGGCAAACCCGTCGCGCAGCTCGGCCCGCCCGCTGCTTCTGTACGCAAAGCGCGTCTCGGCGGAATGAAAGACCGCATCATTCTGTACCCTGGCTGGGATGCACCGATTGATGAGGATCGTTTTCTCGCAGGTGATCTGTGAGTCTGGGCAATCTGCTCGACACCAGTACTACTCTGATTGCATTGCTACGTCCCGATGAACTCTCCACCAAGGCTCGCAACGCTATTCTCAGCGGGCCAAACATTCTCAGCGTTGTCACCTATTGGGAAGTCTCAATCAAATCCATGAAGGGTAATTTGAATGTAGGCGATCCTCGCATCTGGTGGCTCGATGCACTGGACGAATTCGCCGCTACCCCACTTCTTCTTCGCCCGCAACACATCGGCGGTATTCAGGCTTTGCCGCCCATCCACAAAGACCCATTTGACCGCGTCTTGATTGCACAAGCCATCGCGGAAGACCTGGCATTGGTCAGCGCGGATAGCCAAATTGCTCACTATGCAACCAAAAAATTGAAGATCATTCGTTGAATGAAGATGATTCAAGCTTTCAACAGCCCACCTCACTGCGGTTCCCTCGAATGCACTAGACTCGAAGGGTGGGCTTTCAGAATTTCTTCGGCAATACGGCAATCGTCAATCAACTGCGCGAGAGCGTAGCGCACAATCGCGTCCCGCAATCCATGATCCTCGCCGGCCCCAAAGGCGCTGGCAAATACACGCTGGCTCTCATGCTGGCCCGCGCCGTCAACTGCCTTGAGCCAACTGAATCCAGTGGTTTACCGGATTTCTGCGGCCATTGCCGCAACTGCCAGCGCATCGGCGAGGCGGAACCCCTCGACGATCTCACCGCAGCCGCCATCGAAGCGCGTGAAGAACTCCGCGACGTTGACAAAAAAGAGACCCGCATCCTCATCCAGACCCACCCGGACATCATCATCATCCCGCCCGACCCGCCGCAGTTGATGATCAAGCTCGGCCAGGTCAAGCACGTGATCCCCGCCGCCTATTACCGCCCGCCGATCGAGGCCAAGCGTTCGTTTTCGATCTTCACCAGTTCCAACTTCATGAAAGAAGCGGCCAACAGCTTGCTCAAAGTCCTTGAAGAGCCGCCCGAGAACACCTCGCTGATTTTGCTTACTGAAAACCCGCAGGAGCTGCTGCCCACCATTCGTTCACGCGCGCTCATCTACCGCCTCGCTGCACTCCCCTTTGCCGAGCTGGAGACGCTGATCGCCGAGCGCAAGCCGCAGAGTTCGGTACGTGACCGCATGCTGATCGCGCGACTCAGTGAAGGCGCAGTCGGCCGGGCGTTGAATTTTGATTTGGATGCTTACCTCACCAGCCGTCAGGACGCGCTCGTCATTCTGCGCACCACTCTGCGCGAACCTGATTACACCGCGCTCTTCAAGACCACCGAGACATACCGCGGCGGAGCCGATGGACAGGAAAAAACCGCACAACTTCTCCGCGCCATGAATCGCCTGCTAGAAGATCTTTTGTTGGTCATGGCAGGAACACCGGAGCTGATTCGCAACATCGACCTCACACAGGAGATTGCAAAGTTGGCGGACGGTCTGACACTCGAATGGATTGAAGGAGCCGCGCGCGCATTGGCCCAAACCGAGCAAGGCATGCGACGCAATCTTCTGCGCTCGCTCTCACTCGATTCAATGGCTGTGGGTCTGGCGCAGGTCTAATTTTTTACGTTTATGAAATCAACGATTCAGCGGCGCACTCGAAGCCGCTTTCCGCAGCCTATCTCTAACCGCCGTTCCAATTCCCACATCCGGTGGCAAAGCCGCAAGAATCACCGAGCAGCCTTGAGCATCCAGTGCACGCAGCGCAGCAAAAAGCTCAGCGCTTAGTTCTTCGGGGTGTGACCAGCGACCCCAAGGATAGAGAATCGCAGCACCATCTGCCTTGAGTTTTTCCTTGAGCGCACTCAGCGCTTCCGCAGGCACCAACAATCCGATCTTCGCCTCGTCATGCACACTGGACTGCGCCTTCAGCGCTGCAAAAAGCGCATCCGCCAATTCGCTCAGCGGAGCTTCGAGCAAAATCAGCCTGGCCTGAGGAGCATAATGCCGCAATCCAACTCCAGGCGATGGCAGCGCTTCCGCTGACGCACTCCCAAGCTCTTCCGGTTCGCGATAATTCTCTACCGCGCATCCCATAACCTCGCGAATCATCTCAATCGTCACCGCGCCTGGCCGATAAACTATCATCGGCTCAACCGTCGCATCCAGCACTGTCGACTCAACTCCGCACTCCGTTGGACCCGCATCCACAACTGCATCAATGCGCCCATCCAGATCATCCAGCACATGCTGCGCCGTCGTAGGACTCGTGTGCCCAAATCGATTCGCGCTCGGCGCCGCAATCGGCACGCCCGCAGCCTCAATCAATGCCAGCGTCACCGCATCAGCCGGCATGCGCACGCCCACCAGCGCCCTCCCGGCCGTCACAATCGATGGAACCCGCGCACTGCGCGGAAGCAACAGCGTCAACGGCCCCGGCCAAAACGCCTGCATCAGCAATCGCGCTCGTACTGGCGTCTCAGCCACAACTTCTGCCAGCATCGCCTCGTTCGCAACATGCACAATGATCGGATCCCACGCCGGTCGCTGCTTGGCCTCGAAGATCCGCGCCACCGCAGCAGCATCCAAGGCATTCGCGCCAAGTCCGTAGACCGTCTCGGTCGGCATTGCGACCAGCGCACCAGCCCGCAGCAGCGCAGCCGCCTCGGCCAGCGTCTTCTGCGCAGCTTCCTCTTGCAAATG
>DAHXOQ010000050.1 GCA_027364815.1 Acidobacteriaceae bacterium
CCCCCCTACCTCACATTGTCCTATTCTTATTTCTCTGAAATATCATGTAAACATATGAAATAAAATGGAATAGATAAATTTTCAATCAAAAACTTTACCCAAAAACTGCTACTTTCGGTTCAAAATATCTCCATTTATTGACCGAAATTCAGAAAGTTGTTGCCAGTTTTAACACCAAATTCGTCGTTTTTAGCAGGTATTTTGAGCGGAAAGCGCTTCTGCTGCATGCAATGCAAAACGGGCGACAAAGCTATTCGCTTCATCGCCCATTTTTCATTCTATAATTCACTCCGCTCTCGTGTTTTTGCGACCAATGGGAGCGTCTGCTGCATGCAATGCCTAGAAGTCGTTCCAGAGTGCCTGATTGTAAACCTCGTGATGGTACTGAACCTCAGAACCCTTCACAAACGTTCCAAGCAAACGCGGCGAACGGTCCGCGGCAGCCTGCTTCAGATCGGCAAGACGTTCCTGCACATCGGCGCCGAGAATCTTTGAAACCCACTTCGATCCCTTGAAGTCTGTAATAGCCTGCTGAATATTGTCTGGCAGATAGCGCTTAGCCTGACGAATATTCTCGATGTTGGCCTTCTCGCCATCGATGCCGGTTTTGAAGATCGAGTAGAGAACCAAATAAGGATTCGCGTCCGGACCAACTGAGCGAACCTCGACACGCGCCGACTTCGAGTTGCCGATCGGAATGCGAATTGCCGATCCACGATCAGTCGCCGAAGCCTTGATCTGGTTTGGAGCTTCGAAGTGCGGATCAAGACGGCGATACGCGTTCACGCTCGAGTTCCAGATCAGGTTGATATCCAGTGCACTGGAGAGAATCTTGTCGACAAAATCCCAGGCAAAGGTCGAGATCTTCTCAACTCCCTTTTCGTCCCAGAAGAGATTCGTCTTGCCCTGAGAAATAGAAACGTTGGTGTGCATTCCGTTTCCGTTCACGCCAACAACAGGCTTCGGCAGGAAGCTCGCCGTGTATCCGAGGTTGTTGGCAATCTGCCGCGCCAGTAGTTTGTAGAGCTGAATCTGATCGGCGGCTGCAACAACTTCACCGTATCCATAATTGATTTCAAATTGGCTCGGCGCAACTTCCGGGTGGTCTTTTTCGTTCTGGAAGCCCATCGCGCGCTGCACTTCAGCTGCGGTATCGATGAACTGGCGCAGCGGATCAAGCGGCAGCGAGTGGTAATAACCGCCAGTGCTCACGTACTCAAACTTGCCAGTGGTGTGATAGTGACGCTCGGCATCCTTGCCGGCAAAGAGGAAGCCTTCAATCTCATTGGCTGCATTGAGCGTGTACTGCTTCTCCTTGTACAGCGCATCAGAGTAGTTCTTCAGCACGCCGCGGAGATCGCCCGAGTAAGCCGTTCCATCCTTGTCCAGCACCGTGCCAAAGACCAGCACTTTGCCCGTGCCAAAGACATCGGCCGGAACCCAGTAAAACGCACTCCAGTCGATTCCCAAACGCAGATCGCTCTCCTTCTGCGCGGTAAATCCACGAATCGACGAACCGTCAAAGGTCAGGTTCTCATAGCTGCCAATCAGAAACTTCTTGTCGTAATCGAGCAGGTGCAAGCGGCCTTCAAGATCCGAGAAGAGAACTGTGACAGCCTTGATGCGCTTCTCGTCGGTCAGATACTTCAGTCGCTTTTCGAGAACCTTGTCAGCGGGTACGCGGCTCAGGCGCTCGGCCTTTGCTTCGAGGTTCAATTCTTCAAGCTCCCCATAAGGTAAAGCTAGAAAATTGCGGAAATCGTTTGGCATATTTCTCCTTCCTGGCGGGTAAAAGGTACAGCAGGTGTGCGTGTGGCACTTCTGGCTGGGTTGCGTGTCACTAATAGGTTAACGCGAGAGAGTTCGGCGGGGTATAAGGAAATCGTAAGTTGATAATATCGTACTGTGGATACCATCAACTCATCTCAGTATCTGCACAGAAATCCATGATTTTCCCACGTTAGCCCACATCCTTTACGATGCAATTACAGGAGATACCACAATCCATGCGCATCTTCCCCACTCAGATCATTGTCGCCGCACTTCTGTTCGCTCTGATTCCATCCGCTGCATTTGCTCAGAAGCCGCCCATCCAAATCACTGCTGACCTAACCGACGCGCCACGCAAGCTCTTCCACGCCGAGATCGATCTGCCTGTCACAGCCGGCGAAATTACGCTCACATCACCCAAATGGATTCCCGGAACTCACCGGCCCAGCGGCGCAGTCGATGACATCACCGGCGTTGTATTCACCGCCAATGGTCAGACACTTCCCTGGCATCGTGATGACGTCGAACTCTACCAATTCCATGTCACCATTCCCAAGGGAGTCACTACGCTCCACGCGCATCTGGATTGCATTGTTCTCTATCGCATCAGCCAGAAGCTCGCCATGCTGGAGTGGGAGAAGCTCATGCTCTATCCGGCCAACATTCCCGTGCGCGATATTCCGATTCAGCCATCCGTCAAAGTCCCCGCCGGCTGGGGCATCGGCACCGCGCTAAATCCCATCAGCACTGGCTCTTATCCTGTACCCGCAGCCGGAGCCACCACACAATTCGCCGTCACCAACGTGGAGCAGTTGGAAGATTCGCCCGTACTCACCGGCCTCAACTTCCACGAGTATCCACTTGCACCCGAGGTCACGCCCAAGCACTATCTGGATGTTGCCGCCGACATGCCTGAAGACGCAATCATCCGCCCTTCAATCCTCGCCTCGCTCAACAACCTTGTCCGCGAAACCGGCGCGCTCTACGCATCACGCCACTACCACGCCTACCACTTTCTGCTCACACTCTCTGACGTTGCGGGAGTTGAGGGCCTTGAGCATGGTCAATCCTCTGATAACGGCGGCGGTGAAAAGTTCCTCGCCGAAGAAAACCACTTGCTTGCGCTCTTTGATCTGCTCCCGCACGAGTTCACACACTCATGGAATGGCAAGTACCGCCGCCCCGCCACACTCTATCAAACCGATTTCGCCACTCCGCAGCAGGGTTCACTGCTTTGGGTCTACGAAGGCATGACTCAGTATCTCGGCAATGTCCTGGCTGCCCGCTCGGGCGAAGTCACCGCAGCACAGTACCGCGATGCACTGGCCCTCTCCGCCGCACAGCTCGATTATCGCCCCGGCCGTCAGTGGCGCACGACGCGCGATACCGCCGTTTCATCCAGCATTCTGCGCGATGGAAATCCTGCGTGGGACAACTGGAAGCGCGCACAGGATTACTACCAGGAAGGTGAACTTCTCTGGCTCGATGCCGACACACTCATCCGGAAACTCACCAGCAATCAAAAATCACTCGACGACTTTGAGCGCATCTTCCTCGCAAAGGGCGGCAACACCGGCCCGGATATTGTCACTTACAACTTCGATGAACTCGTCACCGACCTCAACCTCGTAGTCCCATATGATTGGGCCGCATTCCTGCACGAGCGAGTCGATCGCATCAATCCACGCGCGGACCTAGACGGAATCGAGCGTGGCGGCTACCGCCTCGTGTATAAAGACAAGCCAAACCCAACTGCGCAGGCCATGAGTTCAACTGAAGAAGGATGGGGTGCGGGTGCGAACGGAAATTATTGGTACTCCCTCGGCCTCTACGTCGATAAAAATGCCAGCATCAGGGACATCCGCTGGAATGGTCCTGGAGATAAAGCCCAACTGGCACCCGGCTACAAGATTCTCGCCGTCAATGGCCAAATCTACTCAGTTGAAACCTTGCAAGCAGCCATCCATGCCGCCAAATCCAACACGGAGCCCATCCACCTGATCATTCAGGCTGACAACTTCGTCTCCACATTCAATATCGATTATCACGACGGCGAGCGCTTCCCGGCACTTGAGCGCATTGCAGATACACCAGATTATCTTGACGACATAGTCAAGCCACTCACCACTCCGGAAGCCACTTCAACACGAGCGCCATAATCTGCAAATAGAGCGTCCCTGATCTCCTCTTGGAAATCAGGGACGCGTGACACATATCTTTTTTAAGAGCTTGAATTATTTCTAGCACGTCGATGACGGTTCAATCTCCAGCCTTCCTTACGCACAACGCGCGCAAGGATTCGCTGTTGCTAATAGGTGCGGTGATCTGCTCGTAAGCATTCATGTTCAAGTACACCGCCTTCTGGGCACCTTCTCCGGTAGTACTGCTCCACAGCGGCCCAGATAGCTTAAGGCCACCTTTCACATGCCATATCTTTGATTGACCACCACAGCATTGACCTTCGATAGAACGGGTCGAGTCATATATTCCTTGCAACTGATCAATCGTAGGCAAGCGCCAATCATTATGACCATCCAGTTGCAAATTTTTGCAATACTCAGATGCAGCATTCCACGTTAAGTCGTTTTTATCCCCGCTATCCTTCTTTGCCCACATCAGGCCAGTTGCAAAGTCAATCCACACCAAATTACTTTCTTCATCAACCGGAGTTGGTTGCACAGGTGTGGCGCCCTGTTTTATCGGCGTTTCACTGGTTGCCTGTAGAGTCTTCGTGCTTGCCACTTGTTGGGTTAGCAATGCAGGTTGCGCATTCGCAGGAACAACTTCCTTTTGCAAAAGCACTTGTTGGGGTGTTTCAGTGTTTGCATTACTCATGCCGGACTGCTGATTATTAACAGGCGTCAGGTTAGGTTGACTTGGATTCAAAAAAGGCGTAACAGGCGACTTCAAGGCGCTACTCGGCACTGAATTCGCCTTAACTGGACTCTGCCTTGATTGCCGCAGGAATAGAAAAACCATGATCAGAGCAGCAATGCAAAACAAGATAATAAACGTCATTCTGGGTGACGTCCAATATCTTTTATGTGCAACAGGTTCAGGCTCATACTCGCCGTAAAGAGGCTTGCTCTCAATCAAGTGCATTGGAGGGGGGGACAGTGTAGAAAAGATGGCAGGCGAATCCGTGAAGTCTGAATGCACAGCATCTTGCACTACCTGCGGATGCACTGTTTGATCGGGAGCAGAGTGCAGAGCTGACTCATTCACTTCTACACGGTAAACAGGCTTACTGGCCGCCGAGGGCGACTGAGGCGGAGCTGGCCATGAATATACAGGCAACGGAATTGGCTGAACCACTGATGGGTGTGAGTCATCCTTCACGATTTGAGGCTCGAGAGTTTGTTCTGGGGCAGAGCTCAGGGTTGGTGCCGGAATTGATTCTGAGATCGCATTGGCGGCTACAGAATGTTGCTTCAATGACTCAGGCACGATTACTTGCGGTGTAGTTACCGCACCGCTGTCATCGTGCAGTGTCCACAAAGGTGCATCAGCAACCTTATGCTCTGCCAGCAATCGAGAAATCTTATCGCACACCTGGGTTAAATTCGCTTCCAGTGGCGGTGTCAGCGCATCAAGCCAATGTGTTTTTCCAGACACAAACTTGAATCCGTCAGATGCTGGAATGTCATCTATACGCAGGGGAACAATAATCTTGCCCTTGCTCACTGCCCAATCAATCTCACGCCGAACCTCAGGTGAATCAATGGCTTTTGCAGAGAAGATTAGAAGCACAATATGGCAGCGCGCCAGCATGTCGCTGATCGCCTCGCCATTCTCATCGTTGGTCAAAATGTCGCGTGGTGCAATCCAACAGGGGATACGCTGCGCTTCCAGCGCTGCGCATGCAGCATCAGCAACAAGTTTATCTTCCAACGAATAACCGATAAATACTTTATGGGGCATGCCTGACCTCGCAACAGCTCGTTGTGGGCCCGTGATATATAAATGATACACCGATTTTGCATTTATAACTCATAAAATGATATACCCACAATTTAGTATGCCACTACCATCATTGCTGCGGCTTCTATCAGATGGCCACATCAAAATAAACTTAAATGTTATTTAGTGTGACAAAACTATTCTGAGTCCTTAGTCGCTGGACTCGATATTCCGCCGGAAATAATCTCTATTTTCTCTTCTATCGCTGCTGGATGGTCCTTAAGATGCTCCAAACGGTATCCCGCAATCTCTGCAAGTGTGAGCGCCTCGCTAATACTGTCGCCCATCTGTTCCAATACTTTGTAATCGGGCTTCTTTTCACCTGCCATACGAAGCAACTCAGGCATCCGCAACCACCAAAGCAACTCCTCGTATTGATCACGCACTACATATGTGCGACCCTCCTCCTGGTGTACCCCTGTCAGCCAGCGTACATCTGGATCATCCCACAGCGGCGGCGTAAGAATCCTCTCCTCGCCAGTCCCTTCTTGTGAAATTGGCTCTGCCGCCAACTTACTCTCTGGCTCTATTAAAACCTTCGCGTGCTCCTCAGACTTTATAGCTAACACCGCCGCACGCTTTTCAGTTTGTTCAATTTCAGCATTTGTAACAACTGGCACCGGCAGCCCTGTAGAAGAGACTACGGGCTCCTTCTCGTTTGTATTAGCGACCTGATCGTCTTTAGCGATTGCAACTGGAGACACCTTTATTGCAGCAACCTCAACTATCGGCACAACAGTCCTGACAGCATCCGACTTAACTTCCACCAATTCCGGCTTACCTACACCCGCGCCGGTCAACAATCCAACTTTGATGCGCGACACAACACGCCATGCTTCTTCGCCTTCAAAACCCAATGTGGCGAATGCGCGACCAAAGCTCTCACGCAAACGCAGCCGATCAAAAACATCGAGAGCCCTCTGCTCCGGCTTCTCCGGATCAAAGGACTCGGCAAGCACCTCGAGCGCAATCCAACCGATCACCGGCCCCCACATCGCTGTCGCAGTAAACTGCGGACTTGGGCTAGGCAAGACGCGACGCGCAGCCTCACTCCACGGAGCTTTGAAATGCGCCTCAAGCGCGGGAATGTGCATCGCTGAACGCAGTCGACGTTGAAACGCGTACCCCAACAACAGTGGCTCATCGGGCTTGGGTGCATCCGCCGCACGATTTTTATACGCCAGCTGTGCAACGGTGAAGAAGCTCTCGCAGCGTTGCCAGATCCGGTCAAAGAACTCGCGGCGTTCGATCTCAATTCCATTTTTGTTTGCGCCCACAGCAACCGATCGAGGATGCTCGGCAAGATCGGCAAATATGCGCACGATATTCGGAGACAGCAGCGCTTCAAGCGATTCATGGACTGGCGCCAGCTCCAGATTAACGAGCGCATCGTCAAGATTTGGAACACCGCGGCCATTCAGGTGATCGCATAATTTATCCCACGGGTGCTCTGCCGTTGCATAAAGCTCCTGCCAATCAAGGAAGACGTGACATTGATAAGCGTGCAAATCGAGCGTCAACCCGCTCTGTGCCAGATCTGACTGGCGGCGCAGAAATTGCAATCCAGTCAGTGAATCGCGCCAAGCCACTATCGCATTCGAGTTGCCGGCAAGATTCAGGCCTGCACTTAATCTCTGCTGACGCAATTGCCCTGAACCCTTATCCGCATATGCAGCGGAGAAATCAACTGTTCCGCGTGTCACGCCATAGCGATTGTTGAAGACAATCAGGGCGCGCTCCGTGCCACTGCTGTTGGAGTATGCGTAGACGTTCTCATCTACTGAACCGTTCCCGGAGAAAAAGTCATAGAGCAGAAAATTGGAACTCTCTGCAAACAACCAGCGACGTTTGAGGAGAGGCGCAATCTCGCGTTCATGCCGCTCAACCAGCCAATGATCAGGCCACTCTTCGTAGCGCGGACGGTAGTACTCCATCCCGTATTTTTCCGTGAAGCCTTCCACCTGGCCGTGGCCAAACATCGGCAAGCCCGGCAACGTTGCCATCAACGCCGCTACGCCAAAGCACTTGTCGCCCTTGCCGAATTGGTCGATCGCGGTGCGCTCGTCCGGATTGCTCATGAAGTTCACGTAGCGCTTCATGATGTCCGGATCAAACTCCAGCGTGTCCTTGATCACTTTCCGGTACTTTGCGTTATCTTCATCGCGCAACATCACCATGAAGGCAGAGTTGTAAACGCGATGCATTCCAAGCGTGCGAACGAAGTAGCCTTCCATGAGCCAGAAAGCTTCTGCGAGCAGAAGAGTTCCAGGCACTTCGGCCGCGACGCGATCGACAACTTCGCGCCAGAACTCATGCGGCATATGCTTGTTGAACTCCGCCGTGTCCATGCCATACTCGGCGCGTGAAGGAATCGCTCCGCTGGAGCCCTGACCAGGAAACCAGAGGCGATGGAAGTGGCGCTTAGCCAGCGTCATCGCCGCATCAAAGCGGATGATTGGGAAGCGGCGGGCTACTTCGAGAATGGTCTGAATTACCTGTTCGCGAACGGCGGGGTTCAGGTAATCAAGCTGCGCCGTGTCATTCCACGGGAAGCTGGTGCCATCGTTGCCGTGATAGATGAAGCGCGTTTCGCCGCTGGAGCGGTCACGGCGGCGGAAGACGACTGCCGCATCCGACTGCGTGAAGTAATGATCGTCGATCTTGATTTGGACACGTCCATCATGGGAGAGATCAGGCCCGTTGAAGCTGTAAGCCGGATATGGCGATTCGTTGCGCGAGATAAACCACTCCGGATGCTCGACGACCCAGGGAGAATCGATGCCCATGTGATTCGGCACCATGTCGCTGGCCAGGCGAATTCCATAGCGCAGGGCGCGGTCACGGAGATTTGCGTACGCCGATTCACCGCCGAGATCATCGGAAATCTTGTAATCGAAGAGGGAGTAGGCCGAGGCAACTGCGTCAGTGTTGCCGCATAGTTGCTTGATGGTCTTAGAGGCCCGGCTGCGCTCCCAGACGCCGATCAGCCAGAGTGCATTCATTCCACGCGAGGCAAGTGCATGCAACTCCTCGTCGGGTATCTGATCGAGTTTCGTAATCGGCCTTGCGTAGATGCGGCTCAACTGCGCGAGCCAAACGAATGTGCTTTTAGCGATCAGGACCGTGTTCGGCATCCAAGCCGTGTCGGGAGAAAACTTCTCATACTCATGCGCCAGCTCGGCAAATTGTGGCAAGTCAGCGCCGGCAACAGGTCCGCCACGATGACCGCGACGCTGCGCCTCCTGCTCGGCAGCGGCGGCACTCGCATCCACAGGATGATACTGGAGCCAGATCGCAAGCTCTTCCTCGCGTAGAATCTCACTCGCCATCAGAAGCAGCTTGTCGAGCTTGTCCTTCACCAGCGGCTTCCAGAGCTTCAAGATCAGAGCCAACTGATCTGCGAGTGAGCGCGGCGCGGCTTCGGTTGGCGAGCGCAGTAATTGCAGCAGACTCACCTGACCTGCGTCGGGCAAGTCGATCAGCGGGCGCGTCAGGAAGTATTCGCCAAGCTTCTCCGTGACTGCGCGATAGGCTGTTGTTTCGGCTAAAGTTGATTCGGCAAAGAGCTCAGTGAAAGGTTCGAAAGCCTCGTTGCGATTTGCGGCCCAGAGCAGAACCAGTTCCTCAAGAGCCGCAGCGCGATGTGGAATTCCATCGGTTGAGCGCGCCAGCCATTGACTTGCAGTTTCTTTGTCGGTGTAAACAGTTGAGCCGGGAAAATGCTCGACAAACCGGAGCAGCAACTTGTCTAGTGAATCGGCCCCGACTCTCGCGCCAAACCAATCAAGCGCACTGGTCAGCCCGTCAGGATCAAGCTCTTCACGATAGCGTTCAAAGAGCACGTGGCGGGCTTCGTCGATCAGGCCCATTGCGTAAAGCTGGCCAGCATGAACTGCGGCTTCGGGATGCTTCTCGACGTCGCGTACCAGATTCATTCTGTATGCAAACTCGCGGCAGGCAGGCATGTTGGCGAAGATCACATTGCCTGTGTATGAAAAGAGCCTCTCGGCGAACTGGTAGCGTTCCCGGGCTTTGCGCGAAATGTGGAACTCCATCATCCGGAAACCAACTCCCCCAATGCATACACCACTGCCACAATCTAAAAGTACATCAACAGGGTTAACTCTCAGCAGGACTTTCTACGGCTAGATCTTTGCCAATCGCGCCTGAATTGCATCCACAAACGCAGTCTCTTCCGGCGCGTCTTCCTTAAGTGAGTCCAGGTTGATGACGACGTTTGCCGTAGCACCGGTTTGTGCGGCCTCGGCGAGCGCAATCGAAGTGGTCAAGTCTGAACTCATGCGCGGATTGGTAACTGCGCGCAGTTCAGTTGCGATCCGCTTGATCTCGGCTGCGCCTTCAGCGACGCTCAGTGGAACGCGCGTAGCTTCCTTGAGAGCGGCGGCGATTCCGGCTTTGAGGGATTCGTCGACTTTGGCAGCTTTGTATGCGCCCATCACCAGGTTGTAGCTCTCGGCATCGCCATCAATAGCGGCCTTCATCTCTTCGCGCAATTCGGCAAGGCGTGAGATGGCGATACTGAGTTGGCTTTCGTATTGCAGATAGGCCTTCTTACCGCGCGACATGCTGGCGACCATCGTCGCGAGGCCAGCGGCCATGGCTGCGCTTGCTGCTGAGGCGCTGCCGCCGCCCGGAGTTGCCGTTGGCGCGGCAAGCTGTTCGACGAAAGGCTCAACGCCTGCGCGCAATCCGCCGACTGCGACGCGGCCGCTGATGACGCCGGCGAGACGATTCTCGAGAACGAGCGAGGAATCGAAGTTTTCGACTTGCAGGAACCATTCTGCGGCTTGTTCGAGCGCAAGCTTTGGAATCAGGCCGACGATCTCGCTGGAGACGGGAATGACACCGTAACGAGCGGCCTCACGCTTGACAAACTCGAAGACGCGGTGAATCGGCGTCTGCTCAAAGTCGGTGAGGTTCATGGAGACCTGCGCCATGCCACGGACGAGGAAACCAGCGCCTTTGACGAAGCGCAATCCACCGTTTGAGAATCGAACGGCTTTGGCGATTTTCTTGGCGATTTCGACGTCAGGTGTATTCAAAAAGACGTTGTAGGCAACGAGGAATTTGCGCGCGCCGACGGCTGTCGCGCCGGCCGTTGAATGGATTTTCGATGGGCCAAAGTCGGGTTTGCGGGCTTCGTTGGTTACTATTTCGTCACGGATGCCTTCGAATTGGCCGCGACGGACGTTCTCGAGGTTGACACGCGCGGGTTTGGTTGCTGCGGCTTCGTAGAGGTAGACAGGAATCTCGTAGCGCCTGGCAATCTCTGCGCCGACTTCGCGGGCCATTGCGGCGCAGTCTTCGAGGGTGAGGCCTTCGATGGGGATGAAGGGAATGACGTCGGTTGCTCCCATGCGCGGATGCGCGCCCTGGTGCTGTGTAAGGTCAATAAGCTCGGCGGCTTTGCCGACTCCGCGCAGGACGGCTTCCATGATGGGCGCGCGCTCGCCGACGAGGGTGATGACGGAACGATTGTGGTCGGAATCGCTTTCGCGGTCGAGGAGGTAAACGCCGGGAATCTTCATTGCTTCGACAATTGCGTCGACTTTGGCGATGTCACGGCCTTCAGAGAAATTCGGAACACATTCAACAAGAGTTTTCATGACGCTAAGAAGGATAAAGAGCGGGTGTTGGAATAGGCAAATTGCGAGATTGTTGGCGATGTAGATGTTGCCTGTATTTGCGGAGTTTTCAATGTAGATATGCCGGGTTTATGTACGAAAAGCAGGTGGTGTTTATCACTCGGTTAGCCATCTTGAAAAACAGTTCTTAGTTCTCAGTTCTCAGTTCTCAGTTGTTTGTTCACTTTGGCTAATGGGTGAGGCTTGGTTGTATCCTGACATACGGCGATTGGAACGATAATTGGTCGCCGATGAGGGGATTATGTCGACTACAGCACCTGTGATTCGCGCGCCAAGAGGAAATCAACTGAGATGCAAGGGATGGCAACAGGAGGCGGTGTTGCGCTGCCTGATGAACAATCTTGATCCGGATAATGCGGAGAGGCCACAGGATTTGGTGGTCTATGGCGGGATCGGCAAAGCGGCGCGAAATTGGGAGTGCTATCACGCGATTGTGCGGGAGCTGGAACAGTTGGGCACGGAGGAGACCCTGCTCGTCCAATCGGGAAAGCCGGTGGCGGTTTTTCCGACGCATGAGCTGGCGCCGAGGGTGATTATTGCGAACTCGAATCTGGTGGGCAAGTGGGCGAATTGGGAGCACTTCAATGAGCTCGATAAAAAAGGTCTCATGATGTATGGACAGATGACGGCGGGGAGCTGGATCTACATCGGGACGCAGGGAATTTTGCAGGGGACATTTCAGACTTTTGCGGCACTGGCAGAGAAGCATTTTGGCGGCAGCCTGAAGGGCAAGCTGGTGGTGACAGGCGGCGTGGGCGGAATGGGTGGAGCGCAGCCGCTGAGCGTGACTCTGAATGATGGCGTGGTGCTGGCGATTGATGTGGACCGGACGCGCATTGAACGCAGAGTGGAGACGCGATATCTCGACCAGATTGCGGAGAATCTGGATGAGGCGTTGGCGCTGTGCGAAGCGGCGAAAAAAGAAGGGCGCGCGTTGAGTGTGGGACTGGTGGGAAATTGCGCAGACGTGCTGCCGGAGATTGTGCGGCGGGGGGTGGAAGTGGATGTAGTGACGGATCAGACGAGCGCGCATGATCCGCTGAATGGTTATGTGCCGAATGGGATGAGGCTTGAGGCGGCACTGGAGTTGAGGAAGGCGGACCCGGTTGAATATGTGAAGCGGTCGACAGCGTCAATGGTGGTGCACGTGAATGCGATGCTGGCGCTCAAGCATGCCGGGGCGATTGCGTTTGATTATGGAAACAATATCCGGCGGTTCGCCTTTGATGCGGGATGCGAAGGGGCGTTTGAGATTCCGGGATTTGTGCCGGAGTACATTCGTCCGTTGTTCTGCACGGGGCAGGGGCCGTTCCGTTGGGTTGCACTCTCGGGCGATGCGAAGGATATTGCGCGGACGGATGAGTTGGCGCTGGAACTTTTTCCGGAGAATGAGATTTTGACGAAGTGGATGAGATTGTCGCGTGGACGGTTTGCGTTTCAGGGATTGCCGGCGCGAATCTGCTGGCTGGGACTGGGCGAGAGAGCGAAGATGGGCGAACACATCAATCATCTGGTGAAGAAAGGCGAGCTCAGTGCGCCGATTGCGATGGGAAGAGATCATCTGGATACGGGGTCGGTCGCTAGCCCGTATCGCGAGACGGAGAAGATGCTGGATGGCTCCGATGCTGTAGCTGACTGGCCGATTTTGAATGCGCTGCTGAATACGGCTTCCGGTGCGACGTGGGTGAGCTTCCATCATGGAGGCGGAGTGGGAATGGGGTACTCG
>DAHXOQ010000051.1 GCA_027364815.1 Acidobacteriaceae bacterium
AATATCAATTCAAAAAATTAGAAATTTCACATTTCAAAGGCTCAAATTACACAAATTAAATTTGAAATCGGGTAAGCCTTTGATTAGTGCTCAACCGCATATCTTTCACGTTGATTGTGTCAAATAGCTTCTCATACGCCCAGATACATCACATGCACATAAGTTCCAAACCGAACGTTGTACGCAAGATACCAGCCAACGTGATCTGGATCATTGTAGATCATGATTTCGTCTGAATCCCACATCCAGCCGTCGCAGTACGCCATGTCAAACGGCGCAACGCTCCAGTACCAGTTGTTGAACCAGAACCGGCCCGGTCCGCCACCACCGAGATGCCATTCGTGTCCACGGCCAATACCACCGGTAAAGTGACCATGCTCCCACGGGTGATCCAGATGATAGTTGGCATCATCGCGACCCGTATCATGACCTACCCAGTCCTTGCCCCTGTCCACGTGCGGAACATTCGGGTGACCTTCCTTATCGCTGAAGTTATGCTTTGGATCTGCTGCGCGCGGCGTGCCATGAAACTCAATAGGCCCTCTCTTGGGGATAGTTGGATGACTCTCACCATGCTGCGCATAAACACGTAATGCTAGAAGCATCGCTGCCGACATGAGATAAGTAAACTTTTTCATCGTTCCTCCTCCTCTTCATCCTGCAATTATTTGTGACGGATGAAGATTATTTTTATAAACACAGATGGGTTCGCAAAGTAGCGCGAACCCACCGGAGGTATACTACAACATCTCTTGCAAATCTAACTACCGGAATTGCTTCGGCAACCTACGCACGACGCCATGCATAAAGCGGGAAATGATCGGCAAATTCAGCAACTGCCAACCGAATTTTTTCAAGCGCCGCATCATCGCTTCGTGATTCAAGCGCACTCACTATCCATTTGGAAATCTGCTTCATCTCCGCTTCCTTCATTCCGCGCGTCGTCAACGCCGGAGTTCCAATGCGAATTCCTGATGGCTTGAGCGGCGGATTCACGTCAAACGGAATCGCATTCTTGTTGACCGTGATTCCGGCTTTGCCCAATGCAAGCTCCGCCTCCGATCCTAGAATCCCCTTCTCAAAAACATCCACCAGCAACAGATGATTATCCGTTCCTCCAGAGATGATGCGGAAGCCTGCTTCAGCAAGTGCCGCACCAAGCACCTTGGCATTCGTAATCACCTGCGCGGCATAGCTCTTGAACTCCGGCCGCAACGCCTCACCAAAAGCCACTGCCTTGGCCGCGATAATGTGCACCAGCGGCCCACCCTGTTGCCCGGGAAAAACTGCCTTGTCCACCGCAGCCGCATGCTGCTCACCGCAGAGAATCAATCCGGAGCGAGGACCACGCAATGTCTTATGCGTCGTCGTCGTAGTTATGTGCGCATGTGGAACTGGCGATGGATGAACTCCACCAGCAACCAATCCTGCAATATGCGCCATATCGAAAATATAAATTGCACCTACCTTGTCGGCAATCTCTCTCATACGCGCATAATTCCACTCGCGTGGATAAGCGCTGCCTCCGCCAATGATCACCTTCGGCTTTTCACGCTCGGCAATCGCTTCCAACTCGTCGTAGTCAATTGTCTCAGTATCTTTGCGCACGCCATAAAATGTTGGCCGATAAAGCTTGCCGCTGAAACTCAATTTGTGCCCGTGCGTGAGATGCCCACCATGCGCCAAATCCAAACCAAGAATCGTATCGCCCGCATTCAGCACTGCCATGTACGCCGATGCATTCGCCTGCGAGCCAGAATGTGGCTGCACGTTCGCATGAATCGCACCAAAAAGTTGACGCGCGCGTTCACGAGCCAGGTTCTCAACCACATCACTGAACTCGCAACCACCGTAATAGCGTCGTCCCGGATACCCCTCGGCATATTTATTCGTAAATACTGAGCCAGCCGCCTCCAACACCGCTTCTGAGACAAAATTCTCGCTCGCAATCATCTCCAGCCCCTCGTGCTGGCGGAGTGTTTCATTTTTAAGGGCTTCAGCAACGGCCGGATCGGCCTCAGCAAGGGTCAAATTCATGCGGTCTGTCATGGCTATGATTCTACGGCAAAAGGTGCTGTATCGGCCTGATGAACTCCTGTCTGTGTTAATGAAATTGGCGCTGGCGATACGCCTCAAATCTATGTCAAGCCCCTTTCTAAAAATTTACCTCCTACTTAAACTATTCAAAATAATACAATTACCCGAAAATTTTAATAATATGAGTGTATATTACTCATATTTTCTGAATCATTTGTGCTATATTTTCATCAGACAAAGTGCAAGCCAGGGAGCCTCCCTCCCCGCTCTGCCAATCATTCCATCTGGAGGACAAAATTATGCCTATCGTTCGTTGGGACCCCTTTCGGGAAGTGAACTCGCTGCAGAATCGCGTCAACTCTCTCTTGCGTGATTTGAGCAGTGAAAATGAAACTGTGGCCACTGCCGGCTTTGTGCCGCCCGTAGACATCTATGAGGACGAGAAGAAAGTCGTCATCAAGCTTGAAGTCCCGGGCGTTGAGGAAAAAGATCTGCAGGTAAGCGTTGAGAACCATTCGCTGACCGTGCGTGGCGAGCGCAAATTCGAGAACGAAGAGAAGGAAGAAAATTTCCATCGCATCGAGCGCCGCTACGGCAGTTTCTATCGCTCCTTCACATTGCCCACAACCGTGGACACGGAAAACGTTGACGCAAACTACGCCGCCGGCGTTCTTCGCCTCGAGCTGAACAAGAAAGCCGAAGCGCAACCCCGGCAAATCAAGGTGAAGGCAGCGTAACATACAGTTCTCAGTTCGCGGTTCTCAGTTCTCAGTTTCCTCACTGAAACTGAGAACTGGGAACTGACAACTGAGAACTGGAGTTTTTATGGCCATTCGTTGGGAGAAATTTACCGTAAAGTCACAGGAAGCAATGCAGAAGGCGCAGACGCGTGCGCAGGAACTCGGCAATCCTGAGCTTGCACCCGTGCATCTGCTCCTCGCGCTTGTTGTAGATCGCGAAGGAATCATTCCACCGGTCCTCAGCAAAATAGGTGTGCCCATCGAACGCCTTGAGCACGAACTGCACGCTATTGAAGAGAAGCTCCCTCGAGTAGCCGGCGCTACTGCGCAGACAGGCGTAAGCCCTACGCTCAACAAAGCTCTTGACCAGGCCGGTAAAGAAGCCTCGAACTTCAAAGACGAGTACATTTCCACTGAGCACCTTCTGCTTGGCATCTCGCAGCAGAAGAACGACCCTGCGCGCGAAGCCTTGGTTGCAGCAGGCGCAACGCAGGAAGCCATTCTGTCCGCATTGACTGCCGTTCGCGGTGCGCAGCGCGTCACCGACCAGAACCCTGAAGCCAAGTTCCAGGCCCTTGAAAAATACGCCAAAGATCTGACCGAGCTCGCGCGACGTGGCAAGCTCGACCCCGTCATTGGCCGCGATGAGGAGATTCGCCGCGTCATTCAAGTCCTCTGTCGCCGCACAAAAAACAATCCCGTCCTCATCGGCGAACCTGGCGTAGGCAAGACCGCCATTGTCGAAGGACTCGCGCGTCGCATCATCTCCGGCGACATTCCTGAAATTCTGCGCGACAAGCGAGTAATCTCCCTCGACCTCGGCTCCATGCTCGCCGGTGCAAAATATCGCGGCGAGTTTGAAGATCGTTTGAAAGCCGTCCTCAAGGAAATTGAAGACTCCGCAGGCGCGATCATTCTATTCATTGACGAACTCCACACCCTCGTCGGCGCAGGCGCGGCTGAAGGCGCCATCGACGCGAGCAACATGCTCAAACCAGCACTCGCTCGCGGCGAACTGAGGGCCATCGGCGCAACTACACTGAATGAGTACCGCAAATACATTGAGAAGGACGCGGCCCTCGAACGTCGCTTCCAGATTGTCTACGTCGGCGAACCCAACGTTGAAGACACGATTGCCATTCTTCGCGGCTTGAAGGATCGCTATGAGGCGCATCACACCGTGCGCATCAAGGACGCAGCCATCGTCGCCGCTGCCACGCTCTCGCATCGCTACATCAGCGACCGTTTCCTTCCTGATAAAGCCATCGACCTCATCGATGAAGCCGCAGCTTCGCTCGCCATTCAAATCAGCTCTGTCCCTACGGAGATCGATCAGTTGGAGCGCGAAGCAACTTCACTTGAGATTGAGCGCGCCTCGCTAAAGCGCGAGACCGATGCCAACAGCCGCGAGCGCCTCAAAGTTCTTGACCGCGAGATATCCACACTTCGCGAAAAGACCACCGCGCTGCGTGCTCGTTGGACCGAAGAGCGCGATGCGATTTCGCACATCAGTGAGCTCAAGAAGAAGATTGACGCATTACGCTTTGAAGCCGAAGAGCAAACCCGCAAAGGCGCGCTTGATCGTGCGGCGCAAATCCAGTATGGCGAACTGCCAAAGCTCGAAGCCGAGTTGAAGCAGCTCAGCGCCAGGCAGGATGGCAGTGCCGGCTCAAATCGCATGTTGAAGGAAGAAGTCGACGAGGAAGACATCGCGCGCATCGTCAGTAAGTGGACCGGCATTCCCGTTTCGCGCATGCTCGAGGGCGAAGTCAAAAAACTTGTCGAGATGGAGAAGCGCCTCGCCGAACGAGTCATTGGTCAGGACGCTGCGCTCACTATCGTCGCCAACGCCATCCGTCGCTCGCGTGCCGGCCTCAGTGATCCACGCCGTCCCATCGGCAGCTTCATTTTCCTCGGCCCCACTGGCGTCGGCAAAACCGAAACTGCGCGTGCTCTCGCCGAGTTTCTCTTTGACGATGAGCAGGCCATGATCCGCATCGACATGAGCGAGTATATGGAGAAACATGCCGTGGCACGCTTGATTGGCGCACCTCCGGGCTAGGTTGGCTATGACGAAGGGGGTCAGCTCACTGAAGCCGTGCGCCGTCGCCCCTACGCCGTTATCCTCTTCGACGAGATTGAGAAAGCGCATCCCGATGTCTTCAACATCTTGCTTCAGGTGATGGACGATGGCCGCCTGACCGATTCAAAAGGTCGTACAGTCGACTTCAAGAACACTGTTCTCATCATGACCTCGAACCTCGGTGCAGCATTCCTCAATTCAGAGGCATTGCATACAGAGCACGATTTCGATCATGCGCGCGAGCAGGTAATGCGCGTCTTGCGTGAGAACTTCCGTCCGGAGTTCCTGAATCGCGTCGATGACACGGTCATCTTCCGTCCGCTCGGCAATGCGCAGTTGAGTGCAATTCTTGACCTGCGCCTCGACGATCTCCGCAAGCTCCTTGAAGAGCGGAAGATCTCGCTCGAACTCACTGAGCCAGCGCGGCAGTTGATTCTTGCCTCAGGTTCTGATGTTGCCTACGGTGCGCGGCCGTTGAAACGCGCACTCCAGCGCATGATTCAAGACCCGCTCGCCATCAAGATTCTCAATGGCGAAGTCCTTCATGGCTCGCACGTGCGCATTGACGTTGACCGCAACTCCAACGAACTACGCTTTGAATCAATGGGCCGCGAGGCAATGGCTTAATGTAGTAACGAAGTGCAGAGTAACGCCGCCAACACTCCGATTTCCTGTATCATCGGTTTTGTTGGCGGCGATTTTTTTGCTGACAAATTTCTTACGGAAACCCACAACATATGAAGCTTAAAATTCCCAATGGCGACTTCCACGCCTACCTCTTTGATTGTGACGGCACCATCGTCGATTCCATGCCTCTCCATTACATCGCCTGGTCTCGCGCACTCGGTGAATGGAGCTGCCCATTTCCCGAAGATCGTTTCTACGCATGGGGCGGAGTGCCCGCCGAAGGAATCATCGCACGTCTCAACAAAGAACACGATTTTCACATGCCGGTCGCTGAAGTTGCCGCCCACAAGGAAAATTACTACTACCAGATTCTTGAAAATCTCCAGGCTGTCCCTGAAGTTCTAGAGCTGATCAATTTAGCCTATGGCAGCATTCCTTTCGCGGTTGTCTCCGGCAGCACACGTGAAAGCGTGGTGAAATCGCTCACCCAGCTTGGCCTCATCGACAAATTCCCCGTCCGCATCTGTGCTGAAGATTACACTCACGGCAAACCAAATCCGGAGTGCTATCTCAAAGCCGCCGCTGCTCTCAATGTTGACCCCGCGTACTGTCTCGTCTTTGAAGATACCGACATGGGCATCGAATCAGCCAAAGCGGCAGGCATGAGCTGGGTTCGCGTTCCCGCACCATGGGAAAGAAAATAATCAGCTCGTGTGGTCCAGAATAATCTTCCAACCATCCTTCGTCTTGTGCCACACCAGTGAGTAGTACCCATCATCCTTTTTCGCCACGCCACGCGCCGTGCGATCTAAATGAAAGTGTCCAGTCATAATCGCGTACTCCACAACTCCTGTTGAAGTTGGAAGCAAACGCACCTCCAATTGACTGAAGGTCAGCGTCCCCATCTCTTCGCGTGTAGCAAATGATTTTTTGTAGCGCTCTAACAGGTCGCTCGTTCCATAAGTATTCGTCGCACCCACAAAAATAGTCTGCGGAGAATTCTCATAGTAGCTCACAAACGCCTTCAAATCTCCGGCGTTCCATGCCGCAACTGAATCCGCCATCGCCGCGCGAATCAGCGCTTCATCATTTGCTTGTTGTGCCTGCGCTCCATATCCAAAAACCGCCAATCCCAGCACGCCTGAAATCATGAAAAAAAGAATTTTCTTCACACTGTCCTCCAGCATTTGATCCTACAATCTCTCTATGAGCTCGCGCACCACCCATCACGAAGAAAACATCCCATACTTCACTTTGCGCCTGGCAACTGAGGCGGATCTTCCCCAACTCCACGCCATGATTGAAGCTTCTGTCAGCAGCTTGAGCACAAGTGATTACACTCCCGCGCAAATACAGGGCGCTATCGGCAACGTGCTCGGCGTTGACACTCAACTCATTCATGATCAGAGCTACTTTGTCGCTGAAACTACCAACACCCACGGACAATCCATCATTGCCGGTTCCGGTGGATGGTCTTTCCGCGCGACGCTCTGCGGTGCCGATAACGCACCCAACCGAAACCCCGAGCCACTCAACCCCGCCACAGACGCCGCCAAAATCCGCGCGATCTTTGTCCATCCAACTTTTGCGCGCCACGGGCTCGGTAGCCTGATTCTCGCGCATGTTGAAGCCGCTGCTTTCACAGCCGGTTTTCGACAATTCGAAATGGGCTCAACTCTAACTGGCTACCCGCTCTATCTGCGCAAAGGCTACGTTGAACTCAGCCGAAGCTCCATCCCACTCACCAACGGTGAAAAGCTACCCATCGTCCGCATGATTAAAGACATGCGCGTCAAAATCTAATCAGCACCAACAACATTCTCGCCATAACTAACCCTGCGGGTTTATCTTCATTATTGTATGAGTGAATCAACACAATCCGCACACTTGCCGATTCCGCTGCCCACGCCCGAAGCTGAAGAAGTCTATCGTCGCTGGCTTCACTTTCTCGATGAAGAATTCACCCGCCATCACAACCCCGAGCGCCGCTCAGAGATTGTGCGTGACCAACTCTTTCAGCTCTACCTCGGCCGTCCGCACGGTGGCAAATTAAACCTCACTCTCACAAGCGAACTCCCCGCCAACGTCATCGCACTTTCGCTCGATCCTGAAAATGTAACGCTCGAAGCTGAATATTTTCCCGAGATCGATCAAAAACTCTTCGCGCCGCGCAAGCCGCTTCTCTGGTTCTGGCAGATGTTTGACCGCTCGCCCGTAGGCCTCAATCACTGGCTCGGTCTGCGCTTCCGCTCCATGCTTGGCCGACACATTTTCGGATCCATCGGATCGTGCGTTCGTATCTTCCACGGCGTCGATCTGACCTTTGGTTACAACCTGCACATTGAAGATGGCGTTACCATTCGCCAGCGTGCGTTGCTCTATGATCGTGCGGAAATCCGCATCGGCCAGGGCGCGGTCATCGGCTCTTATACGCGTATCTTTTCGCACGCACACACAGCCACTAACTTTGATGAGATTACACTTTCCCCAACAACCATCGGCGCGCGTGCGCACATTGCCAGCCACGCCATTGTTCTTGGTGGCACTACGATCCCTGAAGGTCAAATCATCGGCAGCTTCCCGGAAGCACGTCGTTAATTACTGCTCTACATTCACGCCGACTCGCACCACAAAGCGATCCATGTAGTCATGCAGTAGTTGCCGGTGATCTTTGCGGTAAGCATCGTAATCCTGCGCAATCCCATTGTCAGCACCGCTGATTAAAATCCAGCAATCTAGCATCCCTGCATCGTATAACTCCACCAGATTCCGCAGGCTCTCATCCATCTCTTCAGGTTTGACTTTCAATTCCCTTGCCACACTCACTACTGCGCTCAGCGCTGCGCTTTCTTCCTTCAAGCTGTGCCGGTAGTTTTTTTCATTGGGGTTATCTTTCTGAAACTGGTCGTTGCGATAGTTCGCACGGCTTACAGCATACACCAACCATGCTGCGCTGCTTGGGTTCTTCTTTTCGATTGATTGCGGGTTAACATTGATGGTGATGTTCTTTGGATTCTTGGGATCCACAACCGGTCCATCAGGCCGATCAATCTTTGGTGCCATTACAACAGCCTTTTCCAGATCAGCCCACTGCTTCAGACCCTGCCACGAATATTTACTGTAAGGCTCCGCGACGATCGCCTGAATAAACTTCTCGCGAGCGAGCGTAGGATCATTGCCGTACTTCAAAATTGCATCGCCCCAATACCGATAGGCCGTCTCGCGATCCGGATTGACTGAAATCGCCCGTGCAAACCAGCGTGCTGCCGTTGGTAAATCGTGCTGCACATAAGCTGTATCCTCTGCAAACAGAGGCGCGTCATAGAGCTTGGGGTCTGCCTCGGCCGCCGCCGCATATTTCTGCAACGCAGTGTCAAAGTCGCCTGCTGTGTATGCCTTTTCTGCTTCCTGTTGAAACTTGGTGCCGGCACTCTGCGGAGTCATAAACGCAATATCGTCAGGATTCTGATTGGCTATGTCCTGTATGTAAACAATCTTATCGCCCATCGCTACAGCGCGTTTGGCCTCATCACGAGCTAGCGTTCGGTATTTTTTTATCTCCGCAGGGTCAGTGAATTGCACAGACATCGCCTCATAGCAATCGGCAAGTTTCTCGGCATAGTGCATCACATCCGGATTTGTCTTGGCTAGATGCTCATATAAAGGCAACGCTTCAATTCGCTTACCTTCTTTCATCAGCGCATCAGCACGCGCTGCCTCATCCTGCTGTGCAAAACAACTCGCCGAACCAATCGACAATAAGACCAAAAGAATCCAACGTCGCATAATTCCTCCTCATGCATAAGCAAACTCAAACCAACGCAGCAAATTCACAACAACTATATTCCTTTAGACCTGCATTAAGATGATTTTGTTCCCGGGCATTCACTCCTGCCTCGCACACCGCGCTCTCACTCTTAACTCGTTCACCCGCGCCCCTGCATGGTAATCTGCCATTTAGAGCCTCCGGAGTATTCAGTGCCACTAGACATCGTCATTCGCATTTTTGAATTTGTCGTCATCCTCTTTTCCCTCTGCGTGCATGAGAGCGCCCACGCTTGGATGGCCTCGCGCCTCGGCGACCAAACCGCACGCTTGCAAGGCCGCATCACTCTCAACCCCGCATACCACGTCGATCCAATCGGCACTCTGCTGATTCCCGGCCTCGCTATCTTTGGCCCGCTCATCGGACTCGGATTTTTTGGCCGCTTCCTTATCGGCTGGGCAAAACCAGTTCCAGTGAACACCCGCAACTTCAGAAAGATCATCCGCGATGATAATTTGACTACCGTTGCAGGTCCCGCTTCGAATCTAATGCTGGCCTTTATTTGTTTTGTAATCTTGCTGGCCATTATTCAATTTATTCCCGATGCCCGTGAGTTGTCAGTGCAGGGTATCTTTCAGGTTTATCAAAATATCAATATGACCAACTTTCCACACTTGATGCCGGTCATCATTCTGCTGACTCTGGGCATCTACATCAATCTTTGTCTGTGCTTCTTCAATTTGCTGCCGGTTCCGCCACTCGATGGCAGCCACTTCCTGCGCAACATGCTTCCATACAACGCCGTGCAAGTCTATGACCGCATTCCTCTTCTCGTAACTTACGCCGTCATGATCCTCTTCGGCGGCATCTTCATCGGCTTCTTCATGACTCCAACGCTGAATCTCTTTGCCATGGGGCTTGCATACCTCTAAACAATCCGCATTAAAAGCAGAAGGTCGCGGCATTCGCCGCGCCCTTCTTTGCTTCCATAAACATCTACCAACTCAGCGTAACTGTCATCGTCTTCCAACCTTCGCCGGGCGGGAAGTTGATGGTTAATACAGAATGGTGAGGAGAAATTAAAATTCCATCTCCTTCATACAAAGATTCCAGTAAGACCCCAGGCTGTTTCTTGTCGGCATACTTTGAAAGTCCATCAGTTACACTTGCTTTGATATTATTTGCAATGTTTCTTGATAACAAATACACAGTTGAGCTTCCTGCTATGCCTTCTACCACCAGCGTGAGGCTATTTGATGTCCATCCTTCCTTCACAACACGCGATTGAGACGTACGTGATCCTGCAATCAAGCTCTCGGCAAGACTGGCAATTTCAACCGGTGGTTGAAGCAATGTGAGTTTGTTTCTTTCGCCCTTTTGTTGTTTTATTGTGGGCGTGTCAGTGCGTAGAGTCCAGTCTCCGGCGCCATGTTGAATGAGCGAAATATTCAATCCATTACTCCTATAAAAGTGCAGTTCTAAAATTCCTGCAGGAACTAAAATATTTTTAATTTCAGCGTGCTCCCATTTCGCCGGCAAATGCGGATTCACCGTAATAATCTTCTTCTCCGCATCAATATCAATTCCAAAAAGTCCCCGCAGTGTCGGCGTGATCACCATTGCCGAAGACCACAACTGGTGACTCGTACTGCGTCCAAAGGGAATGTAAAAATCACCCGAAAGCAATTCAGTAGCCGCACCCAAATCTTGCGCCTTCGTTAGTTGCACATTCTGCATCAGCATCTGGTACCCAGCCAGCGGCTGTCCGCCACGGTACTCAGCCAACGCGCCCCATCCGGTAAACAGCGGCCACACCGAGCCCTGGTGATAACTCATTCCGTCATAAATTTTTTCGTCGTTCGCAACATCACTCAATCCCCAATCTGTATCGAGCGTATGCGAAGCTAATTGTTTCAAGCACCCTTCTGGATGCGCCAGCTTCACCTTCGCATCATCTGCCCCGCTCCACGTGCTCCACCACGCCATCGCTGGATACACAGTTGTCGTGCGGTCCAGCGGCTTCGCTGCGTTGTAACTAAACGCGTAGCAACCCTTCTCGGCATCGTAGTACTCGCGCTCAATTGTCGCCTGAATCTGCCCCGCACGTTTACGCGCGGCATCAGCAGCATCAGTTTTCTTCAGCAACTCTTCCATGTGCGCAACGGCAATCGAAGCTTGCTCGTCAAGCAACGCCATATAAATTTCCTGATGCGGCATTCCTCCCGGCCAGCTCTCTACCCAACCCGTTCCCTGTGAGTTGTCATAGATTCCATCGCCATCAGAATCATGCGTCCTCTCAAACTCCCACGCATGCTCAATCGCCGCATCATTCTTCTGCAAAAACTCCACATCCCCACTCGCGCGCACATAATCCTCAGTCGCCAGAAGAAATAACGGTGTCGCATCCGCTGCCGCATACATATACGGGAACTGCTGCCAGTCAATCTGAGGCGCCGTCTGCGAATACTCATGCATGATCTTTCCATCAGCTCGTTGCCGTGCAATCAAAAACTCAAGCTCAGAACGCGTCAGCGCAAAGTCCCCCATGCCATTTACCGCATACAGCGTGTACAGCGCATCACGGCCAAAGAACCATCCAAACCCCGGCCGCGCAGAATCGCCCGAAGAAAAGTACCCGGCCACAAGTCCCGTCTCACCCGTGTTATTTGCAGCAGGCGTAAACGCATGCGTACGCAATTGCTCTATTGAAATTTCCGCCCACATGAAAGCCTCGTTGAGTTCCTTGTTCGGCGTCTCTATTGTGGTCAACTTGGCCAATCGCTCCCGCCAGCTCTGTGCATACTGATTGTAGAGCGCCGGCAACTGAGCATTCAGCGCAGCCAGTCGCGCGCCAAGTACCGGCGAAGTAGCGTCCTCTTTTGTTGTACCCACAGCCATCAACAACGGAAACAGCTTTCCCTTGTCGCGCACAGGATCCACATGCAGATGTAATTCAACAGCATGAATCTCCGGCCTTTCCTGGTATGGCTCCATCACGCCGGGCACCGCACCTGGAATTGTTACCGCTCCAGTGAACTCAGGAATATCCGTATGCAACAGATAATATCCACCAAGCGCCGCGGCAGAGTTGTTTGCACTGCTCGATGCTCCCGCAGAAAGAGATCCCGACCCCATCGAGCCCGTTGCAGTCACCCACTCCGCTGACGGAATTCCATTATTTGCTCTAGGCCACATCCAGCGCATCTCCGGCGTAAAGCTCAACGTAAACACCGTCGGATGCTGGCAATCAAATTCATACAGCACAACAGGCCCCGTCGTAGGCTGGTGTGCGCTCGCAGCTTCATTCACTGCCGCAGACGAAAAAATAATCTGCCGCACCGTAAATGCAATATGCGCATAAGTGATAATCGTCCGGTCAGGACGCACTTCAATTGATGCCGCGTGGTCGTTCACCGCGATCGGTACGTTATACCCCTCAACATTCGCAGTAATCTTGAGGTTGCTGAGCAGCTTGACGGGCAGCACCCACGCCTCAAAACTGCCATCCTGCTGACCAACAATTAATCCGCGCTCACCTGCAACCGTGAACGGCTTTTGCGGCTCAGCATTTGCAACAATCACCGGCCCTGTTTTTTCAAATTTGAACGACGACGCAAGCGGCTGCTGGGCATGAAGAACTGCAAAGGCAATTGAAAGACAGAGAGCGAGAGGCAAAGCTTGTAAGCGAGTCAAGTACACGTCTAAAACCTCCGGCGGGCAAAGCACCTCATCATTCTATCGAAGCAAAGCAAAAAATCGGCCGCTGCTTAAAGGC
>DAHXOQ010000052.1 GCA_027364815.1 Acidobacteriaceae bacterium
GATGGTGACATCGTCGCCAACGATGGCGGTTTCGCCGATGACAACACCGCTGCCGTGATCGATGAAGAGACGGCGGCCTAGCTTTGAACCGGGGTGAATATCAATGCCGGTGAAGAAGCGGGCAAACTGCGAGAGAACTCGCGCGACAAGGTAGAGATGATGACGCCAGAGCCAGTGTGTGAACTGGTAAGTCCACACGGCGTACAGGCCGGGGTAGCAGAGGAGAACTTCAAGCCAGGAGCGCGCAGCCGGATCGCGTTCAAAGACGGAACGAACATCTTCGCGGATTCTTAGCATCGTTCTGGCTCCTGGGCTTGTCTTATTGATTCATTCAGAGCGTGCTGGAAAAATTCCCAGGCCCTCTGAATTATGCGTTGTATCTCTTACAGATTTACAGGGCTGGTCGGAATGGCGATGGCTTGTTGGCGGAGATTATCAAATAACGCGCTCGATAGGTAGCGCTCGCCGAAGCTGGGGAGAATGACGACGATGAGCTTGCCTGCATTTTCGGGACGCGCGGCTAGTTGCAAGGCTGCGTGAACGGCTGCGCCGGAGGAAATACCGACGAAGATTCCCTCTTCAAGAGGAAGACGGCGCGCGACGGCGATGGCATCGTCATTCGAAACTTGAATGATCTCATCGATGAGTTTGGTGTCGAGAATGCTGGGGATGAATCCCGCGCCGATACCCTGAATCTTGTGGGGGCCGGGCTTGCCGCCACTGAGAACCGGGCTATCAGTGGGCTCAACAGCTATTGCTTTGAAGCTGGGCTTGAGCGGCTTGATGTAGGTGGATATACCCGTAATCGTTCCTCCGGTTCCAACGCCGGAGATGAGGAAGTCAACCTTGCCGTCCGTGTCTTCCCAGATTTCAGGGCCGGTTGTGGCGACGTGAATGGCGGGGTTGGCGGGATTGTCGAATTGCTGGAGGATGAACCCATTAGGGGTTGCAGCGAGCAGTTCATTGGCTTTGGCGATTGCGCCCTTCATGCCGTTGGGGCCGGGGGTGAGGACGAGCTCGGCCCCAAAAGCAAGAAGCAGGACGCGACGCTCGGTGCTCATTGTCTCCGGCATGGTGAGGATGAGTTTGTAACCCTTGAGCGCGGCGATGAAGGCGAGTGCGATGCCGGTGTTGCCGCTGGTAGGTTCGATGAGTACGGTTTTGCCAGGGGTGATTTTGCGAGCTTTTTCAGCGGCTTCAATCATGGCGAGGCCGATGCGATCCTTGACGCTCGAGAGTGGGTTCTGGCTTTCAAGTTTGACAACAACGGTAGCCGGAAGGCCAGCTGCCAGACGATTTAGGCGCACCAGAGGTGTGCGGCCAATCAATTCACCAACATTATTAGCAATGCGTGCCATTGGGGAAAACTCCTCTCGCCTGATGGATAGAGATCAGGCCGGTTGATGCTCACAAGAATTGGATTACAAAAGATGGAAAGGGATTCGAGCGATTGTGTGGGGTGGGGCTTTGCGAATTCTCAGCAAGGCGCACCAATGCATCAATCTGAACACCGGGCGGTGCTAGCGACATCGACGCATGAATAAAGATTAAACCCATGCTCGCATTCTTGCAAATTAGTTTTTGCAGTAAAAGCAAAAAGCCCCACCGGATTCGACGGGGCTTTTTATTTCATTCAAAAGCGAAAACTCTACGTACTCCACTTTTTGACATCGAAGTTGTAAGTATCGAGTTCCTCAACGGTGCGTGACTTGATCCACCAAAGGATCATTCCGGTGCCGAGGACAATGACCAGCAGCACACGGGCTAAATCTTTGAGGTTTTGTGAACCAGAGAACTCAATCAGAATGACAACCGCCAGCGCGACTCCGGCAAAGAGACCAAGGAGATCAGCCAACGTACTCAGGAACTCGTTGTTGCCGCTCATGATGAGGTAGAGAACCATTCCAGCCATTCCAGGGAGTATTGCGAGTAGCCAGTAGATGTTCTTGGTAACGGCTTCGCGACGGTGGTAGATGGTTACGTCTTCGCCAATGTGGACGGTGAGGATTCTTTCGTCATCACTCAGGGTCCAGCGCGAGTAAACGAAGTCTACCTTGGGGCTATCGCCGAAGAGGAAAGACTGAGAGCCGCTGTAGGTGAGAGTGTTCTCATCCCAACTGGCCTTCGTCATGATCTTCTCTGCAAAGCTCGAGGATTCACTCGGATACTCCTGGCCATCCGCAAAAAACTTGACCAGATTTGTCACGTGCGTACCGCGAATGCAAGTGGCTTTGAACTCATCAGAAGAGATTGAAATCTGCAGTAGAGCAAGCCCGGTTGGTTGTTCCGCTGCTGAGGTTTGATCAGTGTTAGTGTCCGGTAAAGGACAGATATCGTTGCCGCTATCCAACTGCCAATAACCGGCCAGGGATGCGAGAGGTACCTGCTTCGATTGCGCGGTCATGCGCATCGAGCAGAGCAAAAGAATCAAGAATAAAGAAGTTAAAACCCGCCTGTACATTTTCCCTCGCAGAACGAGATTCCGTATCAACTCCGGCAGGAGCCCATACATTTAGCGAACGTGAGCGTTTCCGTGAATAACGGTCACTCTGCCCATTAAAGTGTATACCTATATTAGCATCCAACCGGGCTGCTGATAGAATAAAGTTACTGGGCAGTGACACGAAAATAACCCCCTGCACATTCCCTCCAACCGCGAACGAAATGAAACCGAGACAATCAACAACTAAGAAGATGAAAGTAAAGGACTTGTGAGCCAGACGATTCGAAATATCGCCATTATTGCCCACGTTGATCACGGCAAGACCACCCTCGTAGACGCGATGTTGCGTCAATCCGGAACCTTCAGAGCCAATGAGCAGGTGGCCGACCGAGTCATGGACTCGAACGAGTTGGAACGTGAACGCGGGATTACAATTCTTGCCAAAAACACAGCCATCCATTTTGAGGGAGGCAAGATCAACATTGTTGACACCCCCGGCCACGCGGATTTTGGTGGCGAGGTCGAGCGCGCACTCAAGATGGTTGATGGGGTGATGTTGCTGGTCGATGCCGCAGAGGGTCCACTGCCCCAGACCCGGTATGTGCTGGCTAAGGCATTGGAAGCCCACCTGAAACCGATCGTAGTGATTAATAAGATCGACCGGCCCGAGGCGCGCCCGCAGGAAGTTTTGAATGAGATCTACGATCTCTTCATCGATCTGGATGCCGAAGAATCGCAGTTGGACTTCCCTGTTCTCTACTGCGTCGCCAAGAATGGAACGGCCACGCTTGACCCCAAGGGTACTGGCACTGATCTTCAGCCGCTTTTTGAGACAATTGTCAGCACGATACCGGCGGCGACCGGCGATCCTGACGGTGCGCTGCAGATTTTGGTTACCAATCTCGACTACTCCGAGTACTTTGGTCGCATCGCCATTTGCCGCGTCTTCCAGGGAACGCTGCACGCGGGTGACGAGGTGAACATCAGCAAGCGTGATGGCTCACTGATGAAGACACGCATTACCAAGTTGTTTACTTTCAGCGGCCTCAAGCGCACGGAGACTGAAGTGACGACGGTGGGTGACATTATCGCCGTGGCTGGGGTTGAAGGCATCACGATCGGTGAGACAATCACGGGAATTGAAAATCCAGCGCCGCTGCCGTTGATCATCATCGACGAGCCGACGATTGCGATTCAGTTCAGCGTCAACAATTCGCCTTTTGCAGGACGCGAGGGACAATATGTGACCAGCCGCAACTTAAGAGAACGGCTGGACAAGGAATTGCTGACGAACGTCAGCATTCGTGTTGAAGAGACCGGTTCGCCAGATAGCTTCAAGGTTCTGGGCCGTGGCGAATTACAGTTGGCAATTTTGATTGAGATGATGCGTCGCGAAGGCTTTGAGCTCATGGTCGGACGCCCGGAGATTGTCACCAAGACGGTCGACGGAACCAAGATGGAGCCGGTGGAGCATTTGACGATTGACGTGCCGGAGATTCACACCGGTGTGGTGATTGAGAAGCTCGGACCACGCAAGGGCGAGATGACGAAGATGCACAATCACGGTTCTGGCCGCGTACGCATGGAGTTCCGCGTACCCAGCCGCGGGTTGATTGGATTGCGCAGTGAGATGCTCACCGAGACGCGTGGAACAATTGTGATGAACACGCTCTTCGATGGTTACATTCCGTACCAGGGCGAGATTCCGCAGCGGCCTACGGGCGCGTTGATTGCCGATCGCCAGGGACCTACGACGACTTATGCGTTGAATGGACTTCAGGAGCGCGGGATTCTCTTTCTCGGGGCTGGTGTTGAGGTTTACGAAGGCATGATTGTGGGAGAGCACTCACGCGACAACGATCTGGACGTGAACATCGTGAAGGAGAAGAAGCTGCCCAATATGCGTTCTTCGACGGCGGATGAAGCGATGCGGCTGGGGCCGCCGAGAGCCATGAATCTGGAGCAGGCGATTGAGTTCATTGCCGAAGATGAGCTGGTTGAAGTGACGCCCAAATCGGTGCGTCTGCGCAAAAAGGTTTTGCAGGCGAATCGCAGACCAAGACGCAATCAAAATCAAGAACAAGCATAATCAGTACAGTTGGAAGGTCCGGCAATCTGCAATTATTCTTCAGGCAGATTGCCTTCGCTTCTGAGTTTAGCTCTGGCAGAGATTCATCAAATATGCGACTTCTACATGTTGCGCGAAGCCTTGATCCAAAACACGGTGGCCCAAGCGAATCCGTGCGCATGTTTGTGCTTGCCCATCAAAGAGCTGGCAACGAGGTTGAGGTTGCAACGCTCGATGCGCCCGGGACATTCGAAACAGCGGTCAATTGCGAGGTTCACGCTTGTGGGCCGGGAAAGCTTACTTACGGTTACTCGTCACGTTTGCTGGATTGGCTGCGCGCGAACAAATCAAGATTTGATGGCGTGATTGTCAACGGCGTCTGGCAGTACCACGGTGTGGCAGCGCGTAAAGCTTTCGCCGGCAAGCGCCCGTATGTAGTGTTTGCGCATGGAATGCTGGACCCTTACTTCCGGGATCGGTACCCGCTCAAGCACCTGAAAAAACTTCTGTACTGGAATCTTGAGGAGGCGCGGAATCTGAACCGCGCCGAAGCCGTTTGCTTTACGAGCGAGGAAGAGAAAAAAATAGCTGCAAATGGTTTCCCTTTCCGAAATTTCCGCCGCGTCGTGGTTCCTTATGGAACGACCGGGCCGGAGGGTGAGCATTCAATGCTGCGCGGTGCATTCGCAGAATCCTTCCCCGCACTCGCCGATCTTCCCTTTCTGCTTTTCCTGGGGCGCATCCATCCCAAAAAAGGATGCGATCTGCTGATTGAAGCCTTTGCGCGTACCGCGCCTGAGAAGATGCATCTGGTCATCGCTGGCCCCGATGAAACCGGCTGGCGTAGTGAGCTCGAGCCACTTGCGGATCGGCTTGGGATCAGTGCGCGCGTGCATTGGACAGGGATGATCAGTGGGCAACTCAAATGGGGAGCGTTACTTATGGCGCAAGCATTCATTTTGCCATCGCACCAGGAAAACTTTGGAATCGCCGTTGCCGATGCACTTGCCTGCGGAGTCATCCCGCTCATCAGTACACAGGTCAACATCGCTCCTGATGTTACGGCAGACGGAGCCGGCATCATTGAACCGGATACGCTCGATGGAACTGATAATTTGATCCGCCGCTTCCTCTCGCTCACGCCTGATGAGCGCACTCAGATGAGTGTACGCGGCCTTGAGTGCTATCGTCGCCGTTACGCTCTCAGTGGTGCAGCAGAGACACTGTACCAGGCACTTGGAATTGGGCCGGAAGTACCCAAAGAGGTCTTCTGAATCTGCCTCCGTGTTAAGATTGAGGTTGGATTTGTGCCTGATTTTTCAGCTCCTTGGCGCAATTTTTGTGCATTTTATGACACTTCATCAACTCCGGTCGTTCGTTTCCGGCAAGTAACAATTCTGCTCAGTAACCGAGGTCATGTGAAGCCAAATCGATCTATTCCATTGTTCCTTCTAGTAGCCTTGTTCACAGCATTTGTGGCTCTCCATCCTGCAGCGCAGGCACAGGAGCCACCCATCAATGCTGAGGTAGAAGTTGGCTATCACCCAGGTCTTGCCCCAGGTGATCAGATAGAAATTATCGCTCCTGACCTCACTGAAACCGCTGACATCAAGCTGACCATCGGACCTGATGGGACTGTTTTCTTCCCTTATGTCGGAATCGTCAAGCTGGCTGGTCTTTCACCAGAACAGGCGCGGTTACTCATTACTGCTGGGCTCAAAGAGAAACAGATCGTTAATGATCCACAGGTCACGTTGAACGTGGTTATGGGTCGTAACTACTCAGTGTACTTAGTTGGCCAAGTTGCAACCCCAGTACGTGTTCCGGTATTTTCGCGAGTACCTCTCTCGATGATTCTCACGGCTGGTGGGGGAATCAATGCGAACGCAAGCATGCATGTGCTGATCGTGCACGCAGATGGCTCGGCTCCCTCTGATGTTGACGTCTCGCGCGATATGCATGATCTTCACACGCTCAACACTCCGGTATTGCCGGGTGACGTCGTTGCCGTAGTTCCTGCCGGCACATTCTTTGCAATCGGTGAATTCAGCAAGCCTGGCAACTTTCCAATTGTGGGTACGCAGCATATGACGCTATTGCAGGCAATCGCAACGGCGGGCGGCCCAACTCCCTTTGCCGGTCTATCAAAGTGCCGAGTTCTGCGTAGCGTTAATGGTCATCGCGAGGAAATAGCTTTTGACCTTCTCAAATTGCAGAAGGGCGAGATTGCTGATCCACTCGTGCATACCGATGACATTATTTACGTGCCAAGAAACAACAGCAAAACTGTGTTCAACAACTGGCTCAACTCCTCACTCACATTGGCGAGCATAGGCCTCTCCCTGGCCACCTTCCTCAAATAACGCCGCAGCATCATTCGTAATTGAAGGGATTTCCCGCATTGGACACCAGGTTTATCGCAGCGCTGAGAAAAGAAAAGGTCGAGGATAGGCTTGCCAGCCTCGACACACTCGCGTTGTTATTTACTATCTCCTGGGTTGTCATCATCACTCAGGGTGCCGTTCGTAAATGGGTCTTCCCGGGCTTTCCCATCTTTTACCTTGTGCAGGATGTTCCCATTCTCCTGGCATACATTTATGCGCTGCGAAAGGGAATCGTATGGATCGGCGGAGTGTTGTACTTTTCTATTTTTCTCTCCCTAATCCTCATCTTTCAATCTCTCTTGCAGGTTATTTTTATCAAATACAACTTACTGACCGTATTGGTCGCATTGCATCACTACATCTTCTATATACCTATGCTCTTTTTGATTCCGCCTTGCATGACGAGAAAGAACGTGCGCAAGTTTCTACGCATGAACCTGTGCTTCATCATCCCCATGTGCACTTTGGGATTTATTCAGGCGCTTTCGCCCAGAAACGCATGGATTAACCAGACGGCTGCCGGTGATCAAATCGGAGAGGCCTTTGGAGTCAATGAGAGTATCGCACGCTCTTCGGGTACATTCAATTTCGTTCTTCCATATTCCGTATGGTGTGGCGTGGCCGCAGCGATGGTGGTTGGCGAATGGCTTCAACCAAATGCAAAACGAAGCTTCCAGTCGACTGGTTTTCTGCTTGCAAATTCATTGGCCATCTGTGTCGCGACAGCCACTAGCGGCTCTCGTACCGCTGTTTTTGTAGTTGCGGCGGCGTTTATCGGTGGACTGATTTCAACCCTGGTCACCATAAATATTGGCCTGATAGTACGCTTCGGTGCCGTGATTATTGCCATTCCAGTCTTTATATTTTTCTCATTTCTGATTGCACCGCGCAATCTTGACGCAATAATTACGCGATTCACTGAAGAGTCCAACCAAAGTGAGATGACAAATCGAGTGAGCCAAATGTCTATCGGGTTTCTTATAACACCCGATTTCAGCCTGATGGGGCAAGGTATGGGTGCCGGCATTCCCGCTGCTGAATCAGTGACGAAATATATGGGCGACGATCGATACTGGTCCTTCAAAGCTCCATTTATATCAGAGTGGGATAATATTCGTTCGGTACAGGCGCTTGGGTCGGTCGTAGGCACATTCATTGTTTTGGCGCGTTATGGCACCTGTATCATCGTCATTATTGCTGCATTCAAAGCGCTCAAATTACCAGGTGGGGCAAGCTGGCCACATGCGGTTCCCCTGGCCTTTACGGTTGTTCCAACACTTGCTATTGGCGACATGATTCACTCTGCGCCGATTCAAGCTCCCCAGGTTTATTACTGCGCTGCGCTTATTTGCAGTGCACTTTTGTATCGCAGGGAACAGTATGTTCCCGCACCACTTCCTATAACGGAGATCGTTGCCCGTGCCTAACCAAAATCTTGAATTCGTCCCTGGAACCATCGAAGGCAGAACACTGGTCATCTCCGATATCGTGCGCGTCTTCAAGCGCTATGCATGGATTGCCATTATTCTCGGGCCCGGTATAGGCCTGGCTACTTACTTCTGGGCAAAGCATCAACCCAAACTCTATGATGCAGTGGCCGTCATTCAGCTCGAACAGCACGAGACACTGGCTCTGCCAGGACAGATTGGCATGGGAGAAGAGTACGGCCTCAAAACCAATACCCAGATCATGATTATTCAATCCCGTGAAGTGGCTCTAAGGATCATTAAACGGATGAATCTTGAGCGTGATCCCCGCTTCAATCCCTCATACCCGGATAACACCAACCTTGCTGACCCAATTACACGGAATTACCTGGTGAATCTTTTTCACGCAGGTCTCAACGTACAGCGCATTCCTACGACAGAACTCATCAATGTTGCCTTCCGCGGTCCTTCTCCGACGCTCGATGCCATGATTGCGAACGAAACTGTCAACACATATCGAGAAATGAATTTCCAGAACCATTATCAGGACTCCAAGGAGATTACGGGTTGGTTGAAAACTGAGTTGGATGACCTGAAGAACACGATTCAAAATGAACAAAGCGATCTGCTGGCGCTTGAAATGAAGCTCGGAATCTACGTTACGGGACCGATGACTACCACCGGAACGGGCGCAAGCACTTCTACACAAGGCATACCTACCAGCATCTTTCAAGATGAGATGACCAATCTGGAAGCGCAGTATCTTGATGCAGAAAAGCAGCACATTCTTGCCGAATCGACCTACTCTATCCTTAAAGCCGATAGAACAGATGCGCTGCTGCCAGAGTCAATACCCGGAACGATGCTCTTTAATAACCTAGAGCTCCAACTCTCAACACTTAACTCACAAGAAGCACAGATGTCTTCGCGGTACGGGCAAAGTTACCCACCGCTGCTCGCCCTGAAGAAGCAGGAAGAAGAACTACGCAAACAGCTTGCCACTGAGCGCATAAAAGCCATTGATTCGACAGAGCAACAGGTCAGGATCACAGAAGACACGTTGCAGCGCATCAAGGCACGCATAGAAGCTGCTAAAGAAGTCGCCAAGAGCATGAACGACGATACGGTGCGCTATGAAGTTCTCAAAGCGCAGTACAGCACTGATCAGGGGCTTTACAATGGTCTGCTTCAACTGCTCAGCGCCGGCGGCATTGACGCCGGATTGAAAGCACAGAATGTCAATCGCATGTCGGCTGCCGATATTCCGACCACGCCTTCATGGCCCAGGGTCTTTGTTTACACCTTCGCTGGATTCAGTATCGGTCTGACGCTCGCCGTCGTCATCATTACGATCATCATCATTGTCAGTGACACAGTTGAAACCGTTGAACAGATTGAAGAGGCACTGCGGCTGCCGGTTTTGACCTCAGTACCGCTGTACAAAATGGAGCCCGCAGACCCGGCAAGTACACAAGCAGTGTTGGCTACTCTGCTGATGCCGCGTTCGGCTGCGGCAGAGTCCTATCGCATTCTGCGTACTGCAATCAACCTCATGCCCATCCGTGGCCGTGGACGCGTTATCGGAGTCACGAGTTGCGGGCCCGGTGAAGGCAAATCCACAACCGTTATGAATCTTGCTGTGGCGGCTTCGCAGCAGAACAAGCGCGTACTGCTCATCGATGGCGACTTGAGAAAGCCAGCTCTTGCACAGCGTCTCAAGCTTCCATCGGCAACCAGCCCCGGCTTGAGCCGTTACCTTAGCGACCCGCAGATTCAACCAGAGGATTGTATCCAGCCGATTCAATCCCTGCCTGGGCTCAGCGTCCTTCCTGTGCAGGATATTCCGCCCTTCCCATCAGAACTTCTCGCGCAAGGCCGGCTCGGCGACCTGCTCGCATGGGCAAGAGAAAACTTTGATGTCGTGCTCATCGATACGCCACCGGTTCTGCTTGTTGCCGACTCGCTCATCATCACCGAGTGGCTTGACATCGTGCTGATTGTAGCGCGCGTCCGTGTGGCGCAACGCCGCGCACTGCGCCGTGTTCGCGAAGAGTTCTCGCGCTTCCCCGACAAGCACATTGGAATCGTCGTCAACGCTGTTCCGCACTCGCAGTCCTACTACGGCGGTTACAGTGGCTACCACGGCTACTATGGCTCAGGTTCCAGTTACTAAACGAGCGAAAGACCAAAATAAGAAAACGCCTGATTCAAAAAACCAAAACGGTTTTGAATCAGGCGCTTTTATTTGGCCTTCAAATGAAGAAAAATTACCGGGGCAACTCCGTACGATCCCATCCTCCGCCGAGAGAACGAATCAAACCAACGCTTGCAACAAAGCGCCGAGTCTGTACATCAATTGCAGTGCTCTTGTTCGTCAGCAGCGTTGACTCCGCAATCAGCACTTCCAGATAGCCAGTGACTCCGCCTCTGTAGCGCGTGTTCGAGAGTTCATAAGAGCGCTGTGCTGCTTGAACCGCCTGCTCTTCTGCCTGCGCCTCGCTCTCCAGAATCCGCACCGTGCTCAGCTGATCTTCAACATCTTGAAAGCCGAGAAAAATTGTGTTTTTATACGCGGCGACTTCGGTTTCGTAATTATGACGCGCTTGATCCGTTAAAGCATGACGCTGGCCCGCGTCAAAAAGCAGCTCTGTCGCCTGTGCACCCAAACTCCAGAGCGCACTGGGTCCCTGAAGCCAGGTTCCACCGTGCGTACTCTCAAAACCGCCAACGCCACCAAGGGTTATCGTTGGATAAAAAGCGCTCACCGCAATTCCAATCTGCGCATTTGCTGCCGCGGCTCTGCGCTCCGCTGCCGCTATATCCGGTCGGCGCTCTAAGAGCTGCGAGGGCACGCCGATGGGTATCTTTGGCGGAGCTCCTTCCAACGGAGAGGGCGGAATGTTGAAGTCCGGCAACTTGTAGTAGGCGATCGTTCCTATCGCATGCTCATACTGCGCACGCGCGACGCCCACATCTACCAATTGTGCGCGCGTTGTTTCAAGCGCGGTTCTTGCCTGGGCCACGTCAACATCAGTTGCCACGCCGCCAGCTAGCCGCTTCTGAGTCAAATCAAGTTGGTGTTCTTCATCAGACACCATCTCCTCAAACATCTTCTTCTGCGCATCGAGACCGCGCAGTTGAAAATATGCAACCGCCATCTGCGCCTGCAAACTCAGATTCACGTTCGCCATATCGGCAGCGCTGGCCTGCGTAATCGCGTGTGCGGATTCAACCTGGCGACGAATCCGTCCCCAGAAGTCAGGCTCCCAATTTGCCTGTCCTTCAAGAGTAATGTCGTTGTAACTTGTTTTTGAAGTAGAAGTAGAAAAGGGCGCATTTGAAGAATTTTTAAAGTGCGTAAATCCCGGTCCGGCTGAAAGTGTTGGATAGAGCGCGGCATGTGCGACTGCGATTTGATCGCGCGCTGCGAGATAAGACTCCAATGCTCCCTTTAAATTTTGGTTGTAGGGTGCAATACGTTCTTCAAGCTGATTCAACTGCGGGTCGTTGAAAATCTCCCACCACTTGCCGCGAAGCATTCCATCGCTGGGATTGGCTTTCTCCCAACCACCATCTTTAGGCGACGGAGGAGGTACCAACTCCATCGGTCCGCCACCCTCCTTGTATGCAGCAGGAGCAGTGTACTCCGGCAACTTGTAATTGGGACCGACCGGTTTGCAACCAACCAGGATTCCAAGCGCAACGACGGCTGCGAATGAGACTAAAAAAATCCGCGCTGGAAATATTAGTTTGGATGCGCGCGAACTCAATGCGCACCTCCTGCTTCGCCGACTACTCGCACCTCTTCACCCTCAATCAGCGAGTCAGGCGGATCTTGAATTACGCGGTCGCTTGCGTTGAGCCCGTGAATAATCTGTACACTCTGTCCATCATCCTGGCCAATCACCACAGTTGTCAGGTGCGCAATATTTCCATTCAACGTTGCCACCTGCATGCCCTCATGCCGAAAAATCAGCGCAGAGACAGGCACAATCAATGCTGGCGTTGTCACTGCGGTCTTGAAGTGCACCTGGGCAAGCGTTCCCGGCTTCAGCTCGTCCTTGCGATTGTCCACATCAAGCTCCACCAATAAAGTGCGGCTCACTGGATCGAGTGCATCAGCCGTCCGCACCAGTTTTCCTGTGTATGATTTGGCGGGATGTTCGTCGAATGTCAGCTCGTAACTCTGACCCACTTTTACCGCGCCTGATACCGCCTGGGGTAGATTCGTGTAAATGCGAAGTGTATCAATCGCCTGCATATGAAAAAGCTCACGGCCCGCACCTGAATCAATCAGTTGACCTGTATCCACACTGCGCGATGTTACCACCCCATCAAAGGGCGCATAGACTTTTTCAAATGATTTCAATTCGCGCAGCCGCTGCACATTGGCTTGACCTGAACGTACCGCCGCTGCTGTAGCATCCGCCTGATTGACGAAAGTATCTGTATCCTGCTTTGATACCGCATCGCTCTTCAACAAACCTGTGTAACGATCAGCTTGTATCTTTGCAATGGCTGCATTCGCCTCAGCGGTCGCTAGATCCGCCTCTGCCTGGCGCAACTGCTGATCAACTTCAGGCGTTGAAATCTCAGCCAGCAATGCGCCCTTCTTTACCTTTGCGCCGATATCAAAATACCAATGCATCAAAT
>DAHXOQ010000053.1 GCA_027364815.1 Acidobacteriaceae bacterium
GTGGCGGGGTCTTTCTCGCTGACGATTTCGACGGCGGCGAAGTGAGGTGCGAGACCGGAGCGGGCGAATTTGTCGGCTTGTTCGGCTTCAACGCCTTTGGTCATGAGGATGAGTTTGTGGCGTGCGGCGAGCCGCGGGAGGAGTTCGGCGACGCCGGGGAGGAGTTCGATTTCTTGAGAGCGGATGGCGTGGGCGAAGGAGAGGATTTGTTTGTGCTTATCGTCGGTTATGGGTTCTATGCTGAGGCGCTCGAAGCAGGTGACGAGGGATTGTGTGAAGCTGTGGAGGCCATAGCCTAACTTGATGATGTTTTCGTGCTCGACTTTGTTGAGCGCGGCGCGAACTTCGGCAGGGGTGTAGGTTTGGTGATTGAGGTAGCCGATGAAGGCTGCGATGGCGCGCTCGAAATAGATATTGTTTTCCCAGAGCGTGTCGTCTGCGTCGATGAGGAGTGTCTGGCCGGCGGGATAGGTGGGCATGGATCTATGTTATCGAATAGCGGCCAGGAATTTACTTCTTGATCTCGGGTAATGTGTAGTCAAAGTCGTAGTAGTGCTTGCTGTTGACGACGGAGATGGTGATGGTGCCGGCGAGGCCAGTGAGTTCGCCGGTGCCTGAGTCGGGGACAACGATGAGTTCCCGTTCGAGCTTGTGCTGAGTCAAAATGCCCTTTTGCAGTATGGTGAAGCTTCCTTTGCGGCCCTTGAGCGTGCCAGTCACATATTCCATAGATGCGCAGGCCTGTGATCCCTCGACATCGGTTTTGGCGGTAATCATCTCGCCTTTGCTGATGCCTTCAATGTCGCCGTAGATATGCCTAATGTAAGCCTTGTGGCCAAGCTTATGAGAGGATGTAGTGTCGTAGAGAGGTAGCGCTGTGACTTTGTCGGTGAAGGTGCCGTGAGCGTGTTGAATTACGGGTGCATCTTTGGTTGGGGCAGATTTCACCGGGGTGGAAGCTTTAAGCGCTGAAGTGTGTGCTTTTGGCGTGATCTTTGTGGCGTGTGTAGTTGGATCGATTGCCTGGTTTTGAGCGTAGATGGGCGAGAGGAGAACGATGACGAGAAGTGTTACTATCCGCGAGATGAATGCAGTCTTGCATAGCGAGGCACCTGCATATTTCAGCATGTAATACTCCCAAACCTAGTGCTCTAATCTCGCAGGTTATATAAATGAAACAATTAAATAAAGATAAAAATGACTGAATAATCTCAATGCGCAAACGATTGAGCCTGTTTTTGCTTACCTTGGTAATTTACTTTTAGTTACTTCAAGGTGTAGGCAAAATCATAGGAATGTTTGCCGTCGACGACGATGATCTTGAAGGTCCCGGTGAGTCCGGTGAGTTCGTCGGTGCCGGAATCGGGGACGACAGTGATGAGGAGATCGAAGTTGCCATGGGACATGATGCCACGATGCTCGAGGACGAAGGTGCCTTTGTGGCCTTTGAGAGTGCCGGTAACATATTCGATGGCGACATAAGCCTGCGAACCGGGCGTTGCAGTTTTGGCAGTGAGCATTTCTGCAGTGCTGGTGGCTTCAAGATCGCCGTGGAATTCTTTCGAGAGGCCGAAGCGTCCGAGCGTGCCGGGGAGTGATTTGCTGTCGAGGGTGAGAGGTGTGACTTTAACTTCGAAGGTGCCGGTGGCGTGTTGGGTTGCGGGCATGGGGGTGTCCTTGGCTTGGGCGTGGGTGATAGGTGTGATGAGGAGAGCAAAGATGAGGAGAAATTTCATGGGAACTCCGTTGTGAGACTAATTTATAACCTCAAGGCAAAAGTTTTAAATATTTATTTGGAAGATGAAAGTGGGGAGTTCGAGCATATCACTAAGCAGTTGTTTGAATACACGGCTTGTGCATAGTAGCTCAGACCTGGCGATGGAGATTTGGAAGAATCAAATAGGTATCGAAGATTGCGATCATTATGCAGGTCACATGACTTTACAGATATTTGAGGGCTAAGAGAATGCAATCCACAATAGAACGTAATGTCATAGGGATGCATACCTCACTCAGTCAACACAAAACCAATAGAACGTAACAGGGCAGAATCTGCCGCAGGAGATTTTATGAAACATATGATTTTATCAGCAGTTGGATGTGCAATCGCTTTGGGTGTAGTTGCACAAGCCAACTCACAAACGACGGTGGTTGTGGAACCAAACGGCACGACAATTTATCGCGTCGTTGAAACAAGCCGCACTGTGCAGGCTGTCAATTACCAACATCGTGAGGGAGCGTCAAAGGTTGATTTTGCAGGCACAGTATTGATGCCCGGCGCTAATGGTGAAGCCAAGGTACGCAGCAAGCGCGGCACGATGGAAGTGGAAGCGGAGTTTGGCAATCTGACGAGTCCGACAGCATTTGGCAGCGAGTATCTGACTTATATTCTGTGGGCAATTTCACCGGAAGGCCGCGCAGTAAATCTGGGAGAAGTTCTGGTAGGTGACAATGGCCGCAGCAAGCTGACAGCCACCACAGATTTGCAATCATTTGCTTTGGTTGTGACTGCGGAACCGTACTATGCGGTTCGTCAGCCGAGCAACGTGGTGGTGCTTGAAAATGTAATACGCGATGACACGAAAGGGACAAGCCAGGCGGTAGAGGCAAAGTATGAACTTTTGGAGCGTGGCGGTTATCTGCCAACAGGTTACAGATTTGACCCCATTGCAATGAAGGCAGGTTTGCCACTGGAATACTACGAAGCGAAGAATGCGCTGCGCATTGCAAAATCAGAGGGCGCGGAGCAGTATGCCGGTGAAAGCTATCAGCATGCTGAGCAGCTGATGCAGACGACCGATGGATATGCGATGAACTCGCATGTTGACAGGAAGGAATTAATTGCTTCAGCGCGGCAATCAGTACAGACGTCAGAAGATGCGCGCGAGATTGCAGTGAAGAAGATTGATGCAACGAACCGTGCGAATGTGCTGCAGGCATCGAGCGACGCACAGTCAAGATCTCAGGCACAGGCTGCTGATGCAACCCATATGGCGGAAGATGCACGGCAAGATGCATCAAAGGCCGAAGCTGCAAATGATAGGGCACAGGCCGAGAAAATTAAGGCCCAGGCTGAAATGGCGACAAACCAGGTAGAGTCGGCAGAGGCAGTGGCAGCGGCGCAAGCCGAGAGAGACAGGGCACGCAAGTCGGAAGATCAGACGCGTGAATCTGCCAACATGGCAGCTAACCAAGCAGCCAGCGACAAGGCTGAAATGCGCGCAAAGCTGGCCGTGCAACTGAACACAATCCTTGCGACACGTGACACTGCACGCGGATTAATTGTTAGCATGTCCGATGTGCTCTTTGACACGGGTCAGTACTCACTGAAGCCGGGTGCGCGCGAGAAGCTCTCAAAGGTTGCGGGAATACTGTTGGCGTATCCAAGCCTCAACATTGAGGTTGGTGGATACACAGACAATGTGGGTGGCGATGATATGAATCAGAAACTTTCAGAGAATCGTGCAGATTCAGTGCGGGATTATTTGATTCAGCAGGGCGTTAATTCAAAATCAGTGAGTGCAACAGGGTTCGGGAACACGCAGCCAGTTGCTACGAACGATAACGCTGCTGGACGCCAGGAAAACCGGAGAGTTGAGCTGCTTGTTTCCGGCGATGCAATTGGCGTCACTGCCAATGCAACGACAGGAAGTTTGCGTTAACAGATTAAAAACTCTTGCTGAAAAACCCCGGGTCTCGGAAATGAGACCCGGGGTTTTCATTTTGTTGAGGGACGTTTGAGTTAAACAAAAGTAAAATTACTTTTGCGCTGCGATCCACTGCTTGAGGTTGGGCTCCTGCAAGGTGCGGAACTCGATGCAACTGTTGATGGAGTCCGTGGCGTGTTTGAGTGCGCGCTCGGTTGCAGGGACGGGGTGAGCGGCGAAGAAGGCCGTGACGGCGTTGCGATCTTCAGCGGAGCAGAAGCTGCCAGTTGAGCCGACGAGGATGCCGCCCATCTCAGGCGTGACTTCTTTCTTCAGCTTCTCCCAGTTGTCCTGAATGTATTGCCAGGTGATGGCGCGGGTTTCATCGCGTTGCAGGCCGATGGCGAATTGAATGAGCGAATCCTGATTGCGAACCTTGTCAGTGAGCGCGTAATCGAGAGCGCGCTTGAGGAGGACAGGGTCTTGGAACATGGCCAAGAGGCGCAGAGCCGTCTCCTGACGTTCAGGATTGGTTGAGGTTTCGTAGATTTTCTGGAGCTTGTCAAAGAGCACAGTGTCACCATTGCGCGCGGAGATGTATGTTGCGGTCTGTGCCATGGTGGGGTCAACGCTGGTGGAACCATCGAGATATTTGTTGGTCAACTCAGCGGCCTGCTTGAGGACTGTCGGATCGTTGCCGTAGACCCCTAGGAGGCCGAACAGTTGGGAGCGCATCTTGATGGTGTTAGGCGAATCGGAGGGTGAGGGCGCTGGAAGCTTCGCGTATTCAGCTGCAAAGTTTTTGCGTACCCATGCCGAGAGTGCATCGCGCTCCTCCTTGGTGGAGGCTACGCGGGTGTAAATGCCCTGTGCGCCGCTGACGGCGGAGCTGAGAACCGCCTGATTGGGATCAGATTTGAGGGCCGTGACGAGATTGAGGTAATCGCCGACGGTGGCCTTGTTGGCGCGAACCTGAGCCCACTCATCGCCAGAAAACATGATGCGCTCAACAGGGGTGAGTTTGGTTTCAGCGCTGGCGAGAATCTTGTCGTAAACTTTGGCCGGATAAGTGCTGCGATAGTACCCCGTGCCGCCGGCGTTGGCGAAGAAGACCTTCGACTTGGGCGCTTCGATAGTGGTCTGGTCAGGGGTGAGAATCTCGCAGTGCTTCGCCTCCTCGGTCAGGAAGCAAACCGGAATCGTCCACTTCTGCTTGGGGTCTGCGCTGATGGATGGGGTGGAGTAAAAGCGATGCTGATCGACTGCGACCTTGCCGTGTGAATCTTCTCCGAAGGTGAGCAGAGGAACGCCGGGTTGCGAGATGAAGCTGTCCATGATCTTGTCGATCGGCTGCTTGCTGGTTTCGGTCTGCGCTGACCAGAAATCCTCGGCGGTTGCGTTACCGTAAAGATGCTTGCTGAGGTAGTTGTGAACGCCCTGGCGGAAAGTCTCTTCACCGAGGAAGTTTTCTACCATGTGCAAGACAGCGCCGCCTTTGCCGTAGGAGATGCCATCGAACATCTGCTCGATTTCGTGAGGCGTGTTGGCGGTGGCGCGGATGGCGTGAGTGGTGGGTTGCGAATCAAGATTCAATGTTCCATCGAGCCCCTGCGCAACTTCCTGATCGATGTCCCAGTCAGGATGCTGGTGGGCGACGGCCTTATTCTCCATCCATGTGGCGAAGCCTTCGTTGAGCCAGATGTTGTCCCACCACTTCATGGTGACGAGGTCGCCAAACCACTGGTGAGCCATTTCGTGCGCAATGACGAGCTCAACCTGCTGCTTGGCGCCGAGTGTCGCGGTTTTTTCGTCGATGAGCAGGGCGGTTTCGCGATAAGTGATGGCGCCGAAGTTCTCCATGGCGCCTGCTTCAAAGTCTGGCAGGCCGATGAGGTCAAGCTTCTTGAGCGGGTAGGGAATGCCGAAGTAGTTGTTGTAGTACTTAAGCACGTACTCAGCGACGCCGACACCATAGTGAGTGAGGGCGACCTTGTCAGGCGTGGCACAGACGCGGATGGCGACGCCATCGGCTGAGCCCGAGGTGCATTGGAAATCGCCAACGAGGAAGGCGACGAGATAAGTGGACATCTTGGGCGTAGTTTCAAAGGCGATGGTGTGCTTGCCTTTGATGGGCCCTGGTGTGTCGGTTTTGATCGGCGAGTTGGAGATGGCCGTGTCGCCGTCATCGACGATGAGAGTCACGTCGTAAGTGGCCTTGAAGGCGGGCTCGTCAAAACTGGGGTAAGCGCGGCGCGCGTCAGTGGATTCAAATTGGGTGACGGCGTAGTTGCGCTTGGCGGTTTTGGAGAGATAGAAGCCGCGCAGCTTGTTGTTGAGGATGCCTGAGTAGGAGATGTTCAGTTTAACGGGGCCGGCGGGAAGCGGCTCACCGAATTGGAAGGTGGCCTGAGCCTTTTCTTCGTCAAGCGAGAAAGTGGCCGGGAGGGGTTTGCCGCCGACTGTGGCGGAGATGGTGTGGAAGCTGATCTCGAGTGCGTTAAGCGTGATGTGGTTGGAGGGCTCGGTTAGAGTGAGATCGATGGATTCCTGGCCGGTGAAGGTCGCGGCCACCAGGTCAGGGGTGAGGGTGAGGGAGTAGTGGCTCGGGATGGCAGTTTCCGGGAGGCGCTGTGCGTGGAGTTGGGTAACGCAGAAGGTAGTGAGGGCAAGAGCAAGGGCGCAGGCTGAGAGCTTGCGGGCGAGGGGAGCGAAACGCATAGTATGTCCTCTATTTGTGATGAGTTGGCCGCGATATTCGGGCGACAGTTAATGATACGATGGCCGGGGGTGGAAAGTTCCAGTGGGTGATTGATGAAAGAGTTGGTATTGATGAACTGGAAACGCAGATTGCTTTATATTTTCGGTTGTCTCATTGCCGGGTTTTTACTCGCCGGCTTGTTGCGCTCTATTTACGTCTGTTATGTTTATCAAACCATCCGACTCAAATGGCTCAGTCTTCCATTGTATAAATTATTATTTTTGAGGCCATTGTTCTATGAGTTTAAAGGCATAGTTGTCTCCATTATTCTGGCACTTTCGTTCAAACGATACAATTCCTGGCGCATTTGGGTTGTTTGCCTACTGGGATTATTTTCATCTGTGATTGGCGATGCACTTCTATATGCTGGTGACTCATTAGCTGTTTCTTTGGCGGCTTCATAATACGGAGAAGCATTTACTACGGATTTCCATATGGTGAATTTATATATGAAGATTGATTTTCTTGATTGGGCATGGACATTCCCTCCCTTTCTATTTGCATGGGTAATGTACCTCTCTTTAGCTAATAAGTGGAAGGTTAAAATGCCCATTACTTCTGAGAGTGAGCTTCAGTCAACTACTTCATCATCGCATTAGGTATTGCGAGGTGTCTTTTCAGGCTTTGCAAAAAACGCATCCAGTAGCAACAAACAAGCACCCACCACAATCGCTGAATCCGCCACGTTGAAGTCGGGCCAGTGGTAGGAGAAGATGTGGACCTCGATGAAGTCGATGACGGAAGCGAAGCGGACGCGGTCGTACAAATTCCCAATTGCCCCGCCGAGGATGAGAGCAAGGGCAAGCACGGTTGCGCTGCAACTCTGGCTGAGGCGATAGAGAAAGATGAAGAGGACGAGGATGGCGGTGCAGGTGAAAGCGACAAGCCCCCAGCGGACGGCGTTCGGCGAAACAGAGTCGGCGAAGAGAGAGAAGGCGGCGCCGTCATTTTGCCAGTGGGAGATGCGCAAGAAGCCAGGAATAACGGCGATGAAATGGCCGATGGGGAGGTGCGCGTCGATCCAGAGCTTGGTGACGCGGTCGAGCGCAATGACGAGTGCGGAGATAGCGAGAAGCGATGGAAAGAGGCGGGCGCGGTTGTTATGGATCACTGAATTGCCTCCGCTTTTTCAGCTGAGTTAGCCGGTGGTGGCTCAATTCCCATTTCTTTGAGGGCGCTGCGGCAGCGACCGCAGACGTTTTCCCATGCGCCGTAGTTGGCTGTGTCTTCAGTAAAGTTCCAACAGCGGTTGCACTTGGTGCCGACGGCGGGGATAACTTTTGCAGCTAACGCTTCACCGGCCTTGGTTTCAATGACGCGAACTCGGGAGACATTGAGAGCTTCTTTGAGGCTGTCGGCGTAGCGCGTGAGGAGAGCGTGGAGTTCGCCGCTAGCTGAGATTTCAACTTCGGCTTCGAGGGCTTTACCTATGCGCTTGGCCTGGCGCTCCTCTTCAAGGATGCGGAGTGCTTCGTCGCGTGCGGTGAAGAGTTGCTTCCACTCGGCTAACAGCGCGGCTGTGTCGCCCGCAAAGATTTCTCTTGGCTCATGGAATTGCGCAAGGTGCACGCTCGCTTCGCGGCCTTCGACCGCGGGCAAGTGCTCCCAGACTTCGTCCGATGTGAATGTGAGTATGGGAGCAACAAGGCGGACGAGAGTTTCAGTGATCTGCCACAAAACAGTCTGCGCGGAACGACGCGCAACACTCGTTGGTGCAAATGTGTAGAGGCGATCCTTCAAAACATCGAGATAGAAGGAACTCAAATCCACAATCGCGAACTCGTTGACCGCGTGATAGACGCGGTGAAACTCAAAACTTGCGTACCAGCCACGTACTTTCTCGGTGAGTTCGCTGGTGCGGGCGAGCATGTACTGATCCAGCGGAAGCAAATCGTTGAAGGCGACCTGATCACGCGCCGGGTCAAAACCGTTCAGTGTGCCGAGCAGGAAACGGAAAGTGTTGCGCAGTTTTTTGTAGAGCTCGGCGCAGCGCTGCATCAGGTTTTCGCTTGCGGCCATGTCTTCGCGGTAATCGACGCTGGCGACCCAGAGGCGTACGATTTCTCCGCCGAGGCGCTGTGCGATATCGACGGGGTCAACGCCGTTGCCTAATGATTTGCTCATGGCGCGGCCTTGCTCATCGAGGGTCCACCCGGCAGTGGCAACGTGCGAGTAAGGTGCGCGGCCACGCAGAGCCACTGATGTCAGCAGCGAAGAATGGAACCAGCCGCGATGCTGATCGCCGCCTTCGAGGTAGAGGCACTGAGTTTTGCCTCCGGATTGGAAGTCCTTGTAGATGGCTGAGAGTTCGGGGTCGGATTCACAGACGGCAAACCAACTGGTGCCGGAATCGAACCAGACATCGAGAATATCGGTTTCTTTGTGGAAGGTTGTGCCGCCGCAGTGCCCACAGGTGGGATTTTTCGGCGCGAGTTTATCGGTGGCGTCGGAGTGCCATGCCTCTGCGCCTTCCTGCTCAAAGAGGTGGATGATGGTGCGATTGAGTTCGGCGTCGATGATCGGTTGATTGCATCCGGAGCAGAGGAAGACGGCGATTGGCACGCCCCAGATGCGCTGGCGGCTGATGCACCAATCTGGTCTAGTCGCAATCATGTTGGTGATACGCTCTTTGCCCCAGGATGGATCCCAGATGACTTTATCGATCTCCTCGATGGCCAGTTGGCGGTAGGTTGTGTCGGAGCCGTCGGCTCTCTGAACGGGGGTTTCAAGCGAAATGAACCACTGCTCTGTGGCGCGGAAGATGACGGGCTTGTGGCAGCGCCAGCAATGCGGATAGGAGTGCTCAATTTGAACGTGCGCCAGGAGGTGGCCGGATTTCTCTAGCATCTCGACGATAATGGGATTTGCGGCGAATACTTTTTTGCCTTCGAAGGGCGCGGGTTCTGGGCCTGGCCATGCGGAGGTGTCGACGCTGATGTGTCCTGCGGCATCAACGCGGCAGGTTGGGTCTAGGTTGTAACGGACGCCGGTGTAGAAATCGTCTGCGCCATGTGAAGGCGCAGTGTGGACTGCTCCGGTTCCTGTGTCGGCGGTGACGTACTCCGCAGTGACGCCAAGCAGGCTGCGATTCAGGAATGGATGCTGATAGGTGGTGTGCTCAAGCTTGCTACCCTTGAAGCGTGCGAGCTCAACAAGGGGCTTGCCTTCAGGCGTGAGTTTGCATGCGGCGTTGACTGAGGCGGCGAGCTCGGCGGCAAGAATATAAACCTTCGCATCTTTGTCATTGCTAGCGGCAACAGCAACATAGTCGAAATCAGGATGGAAGGCGACGGCCATCGATGCTGGAAGTGTCCAGGGAGTAGTGGTCCAGATGATGGTGGCGAGGCTGCGGCCTTTGAGCGAAGTGTTGATATTTTCCGGTGCGCTCGTGAGATCGTAGCGCACGTAAACGGAATCGGATTTGTGGTTGGCGTACTCGACTTCAGCTTCGGCGAGGGCGGTGCGGTCGTGGATGCACCAGTAGACGGGCTTGAGACCGCGGTAGACGAAACCTTTCTCGAGGAAGCCATAAAAGGCCTCCAGCGTGCGGGCTTCATAACCGCGACTCATGGTGCGGTAGGGGTCGGCCCAGCGGCCGAAACAGCCGATGCGCTCAAATTGCGAAGTTTGCAGGTCGATATATTTTTGGGCGTATTCGCGACATGCCTTCAGAACATCAGCGGCTGGCATTTCCAGCTTTTTGCGGCCGAGCTGCTCGTCGACTTTGATCTCGATGGGGAGGCCGTGGCAATCGTAACCGGGAACGTAAGGAGAGTCGTAACCGCTCATGGTGCGGGACTTTACGACGAAATCCTTCAAGCACTTGTTGAGGGCGTGGCCGAGGTGAATGGGGCCATTTGCATAGGGTGGGCCGTCATGGAGGAGGTAGGTGCCGTTGGGCTTCCCAGACCCAGCTTTGCGAATCTGGGCATAGAGGTCAATTGCCTTCCAGTGTTCAAGGCGAAGTGGTTCATTCTGCGGCAGATTAGCCTTCATGGCGAAGGTGGTTTGGGGCAAGGTCAGGGTCGCCTTCAGCTCGGTTGGCGTCACCTTCAGGTCAGATTGCTTCGCCTTTGGCTCAGATGGTGCGGACATCGTTACTCCCATGTGTCGAGTCGCTAAAAACTCTGAAAAATTGCGTCAGTAGTATAAGTGTAAACCGAAGAAACGAGTATTTCTCGGTAACGGGCTGGCGGCGAGTTCGTCTATTAAAATATGGCAACGCTTCTTAACCTCCAATACGAGACAGAAGAGGGTTCGGCGAAGGATAATAGTAGGATGGATTCGGATGGGGCCGCAGAGGATGGCAGCACCCCGGATTCTTCACTCACGATGACAGAACAAGACAATATAACGCCGGAGATTGTGAACTCTGTAGCGGCTCCCAGTCTGGAGCCGGGCTACGAGATTGACAGTTTATTGGGCCAAAACCTCAAGGAAAAGGGTGTCTTTGCAGATTTGTATGAGAATCTGCTGGATCTCTTTTTCCCGCCGCATCTTCCTCCGCTGGAGCTGACTTCGACGCCGATACCTGTTGAGGACAAGATGGCGGTGAAGCGCAATCCTGTCTCGGTGGCGATTTCTACTGTCTTCAATGTATTGCTGCTGGTGCTGATTGTGTGGGTTGGCAAGGCATTTATTTCACCTCCTCCGGTTACGACTGTGGTGCCTCTGGATTTGGATGCGGATACAGTTGCGGAGTTGAATATGAAGAACGCCAACCACGGCGGTGGCGGTGGTGGCGAACACAACAAGATTGAAGCTGAGATTGGTAAGACCCCAAAGGCTGATTTGCATCCGCTGGCTCCGGTTTCTAAGCCAATCGAAAATCCGAAGCTGGCTGTTGACCCGGCAGTTTTGGTGCAGCCCGATATCAAGCTGCCGGATAACCCGAATATGCCAAACTTCGGCGTGAAGAACAGCGCGAATGTGACGCTGGCTTCTGCAGGAACAGGTGGCCCGGCGGGATTGGGCGCCGGTAGTGGAAACGGCGTTGGCACAGGCAGTGGCTCAGGGTATGGACCGGGCAGTGGTGGAAACTACGGCGGCGGCGTTTACCAGATTGGCGGAGATATTTCAAAGCCTCAGGTGATCAGCAGCGTGGACCCCGAATTTACCGATGAAGCAAGACGCGCGAAGTACCAGGGCGTTGTTTTGGTGGGATTGATCGTGGATGCGCAGGGTAATCCGCAAAATGTGCACGTGGTGCGCGCGATTGGGTATGGACTGGATGAGAAGGCTGTTGAAGCGGTGAAGCAGTACAAGTTCAGGCCGGCAATGAAGCAGGGTAAGGGACCGGTTCCGGTGCAACTTTCGATTTATGTGAACTTCAGAATTTATTAGAAAAGTTGAGTGTGAAGAGTAAAGCCTCCGGGAAATCGGAGGCTTTTTATTTTTGGGTGGAAAGATTGTTCAGGCGAGGTTGACGTAGGTTGTGTAGCTTTGGTCTTCGATGGAGGTGAAGGGGAAAAGTGTGACTGGGCCTTGGGGTGTGCTGATTTTCCATGCGGATTGGTTGGGGATTTGCTGTATGTTGAGAAGCTGCTCTCGCGTGAGTGTAAGTTGGCCGTCGCTGGTGAGCGGGAAGAGAACGAGCGGACCGCGAAGTAGCGCGACGGTGTTGGGATGCTCCGGGTCGATGGATTGAAGGCGCAAATTCAGCGGGAGAGTGAGTTCGATTTTGTCGCTGCGCTTCCAATCGTGCGTGATGGTGGCAAAACCATTGTGCACTTCCGGGATGATGCGAACTCCGTTGACGCGGAGGGTAAAACTCTGTTGGGAACGATCGTTGGCCCATTCGGGAATGCGCAGGTGGAGTGGAAAATTGATGGGGCGCGAGGCGTTGAGCGTGAAATTGATTTTGCCTTCGAAGGGGTAATTGCTTTCTTGTGTGAGCGTGAGGTGCGTGCCGTCGGCGTGTATCCAGCGAACGGTGGAGGGCAGGTAAAGGTTGACGAAGAGTTCGCGGTCGTTGTGGAAGTAAGTGAGGATGCGGTAATCGGCAGCGACTTGCGGCATAGTGCCGGAGCAACAGGGCCAGCGGTCAGGGAAGTAAACTTTTTTGCCGTTGAAGTTGTAGTCGGAGTAGTAGAAGGTGTGGCCATCGGCGAGCAGTGGCTTGGCGCCGAGGACGGTGTTGTAGAGAACGCGCTCCATGCTATCGCCATAGCGGCCATCTTGCGTCACACGCAGGAGCGAGCGCGTGATTTTGAAGTGGGCGTAGCTGCCGCATGGAGTTTCAAAGCCGGAGTGAGTCTTAGTCAGGCTGGCGTGGAGTTTGCCGCTGCCGGGTGCGACGAAAGATTCATCAGGACCCCAGCCACCGGTGGCGAAGCTCTGCGCCTGAAGCATGTCGAAAGCGTTGGTTGCAGCGTGAAGATGCTTGCGGCTGCCGGCGGAGAGCCATGCCTGCATCGCGGAGCTCAGCGAGTTGCAGAAGCTGTAAGCATGGTGGTCGGCGAGGACGTTTTGATTTTCAGAGAGCGGGGCAAACCAGTTTTCGTCGAGGAGGTAGCGGGGAGCCATTTTCCGAT
>DAHXOQ010000054.1 GCA_027364815.1 Acidobacteriaceae bacterium
TAATGCAGGGGCTGCAGAGTTTGAGAGATTTTGCATTTCAAATTCTTTGAGCTGACGAGGAGACCAATCGAGATCGCAAACAATTCCGTTGTCGTTCGGATCATGTGGAGAATTTTTGTAATCGTCAAAATTTTTAGGTGTTAAAAGAACAGTATGCAAATCTGAAATCGAATAAGTGACTTTATCAATAAAATCAAATGAAAGATCATTTTGCACTTCCGGGTCAATCACGATATACACAACACGTTCTGCACGATTCTCCATAATTTTATTCAATTCTGAGGAGATTCGGTTTATTGGAATCTCCTCTGAATTAATCCACGATTTTCCATCTTTTGTAAGTCGTGCAAATTCACTTGTGCCACCACAATCCGTATATTCATGAACTCTATAACGGACATTCATCAGCGATACTGTTACACCGACTGCTGATTGTTGTCTCTCCGCAACAACTATTAATAAGAGAATCAGAAACAGGGCGGCGAACGGCAAAGCCAGGATTCCGCGCAGGTTCTCGAAGGTGCTTTTGTCCGAATCCATGCGCGATTCTCCTTGTTGCATTAGACACCGTTGGGGCATGGCTTGTTCCTGCGAGAATTTATGCGAGGCACTGTGCTATTTCTATTGGGAATGTATTTCACTCCTCCCGGAGGGAGGGCGCGAGAATAGCCCAGGGTGAAACCCTGGGTAAGGATGCCTACAAGGGATTCCCGCCCCGTAGGGGCGGGGCGAAATAAAACACAAAATCCATTGCCAGGCAGGTTTCGGCCGCCCCTCCGGGGCTTGGCTCTTTCTGCGCCTCTATAACCCAGGGTTTCGCTGCGCTACACCCTGGGCTATTCTCTATGCTCCCTACGGGAGCTTTTCTTTGGCACTGCGATCTTCGGGAATTGCCCCTTACTGGATGCTCCCGACGAATCCTCTTAGGCCATCCACCGACCTGTATCGTCCATCACGTGAAAGTTCTTAGCCCAATGTGATAGCATCCCTTTTCCCGATGGAAGGGGCTTTGGAAATTCATCTGTTGTTCATCGAGATGACCCGCCCCCGCCCAGCCCGCCGGTGACGCGAGACGTTCAGCATGGACGATGAAGACGGGAGAGGCCAAAGCCTGGAAGGGAATCAGGAATCTGGCCAACGCGTAGAACCCCCCGGTGCCCCAAGAGGCATGAGCACGAGTTCCCTGTCTCGGGCGCAGCGGAACTCACAAAATGAAGCCCGAGAATTAAAAGATACATCCCTGACTACCAATAGTTTCCCTGATTATTTAGACACCTTCATTCACCCGCCCACGTGCGTAAAGCATCACTCGAACTCTTCTTACATTTACTACTCGCCCTTTTCCTCCTCAAATCTGCACATGCTTGCAGAGACAAAACCATCCAAAACACAATTGGCCCGGAATAAATTTCCAGGCCAAAAAGGAGAAAGACCATGAAAACTCACCAGGGAAGTGAGATTCGCAACGTGGCTGTAGTGGGGCATGCGCACAGTGGCAAAACATCGTTGGTTGCCGCGTTGCTGCATGCCGCAAAGATGACTCCCGCGCTCGGAAGCGTTCAGGATGGAACGGCCGTGACGGCTTACGACGAAGAAGAAGTGGCGCGCGGATTTACGATGCAGAACGCGGTCGCCTTTGCCGAGTGGCAGGGCGCCAAAATTAATTTTGTGGATACTCCGGGCTTCCACATGTTTGCCCATGAAGCGCGCGCGGCGATGCTTCCGGTTGAGGCGGCGCTGGTGCTGGTGAATGCGCAGCACGGCGTGGAGACAGTGACGGAGCGGATTTGGAAATTTGCTGAAGAGATCAACCTGCCGCGCATTGTTGTCATCAATCAGATGGATCACCCCAAGGCCGGTGGCGGCGGCGGATTGAGCGCGCTGATTGAGGATCTGCATGAGCGTTGGGGGCGTACCTGCGTTCCGGTGCAGTTGCCGATCTCGGATGCAAATGGCTTCCACGGCGTTGTTGATCTCGTCACGATGCAGGCATACACCTACGAGATGGGCGGCAATGGCCAGGGCAAAATTGTCGAGATTCCAGCGAGCCAGGCCGGCCCGGCGAAGGCAGCGCATGAGGCGCTTGTGGAACTCGTCGCCGAGGGCAAAGACGAGTTGATGGAAGAGTATTTTGAAAAAGGCACGATTCCCGAGGAGCACCTGATCACCGCGCTGCATGAGGCGATTCGCGAGGACCGCATCTTCCCGGTGCTCTTTACGAGCGGCCTTGGCAATGTCGCGACTGATCACCTGCTGGATTTCATCAAGGTCTATCTGCCTTCTCCGACGGAGCGCGCGCCGATCGCGGTAAAATCACCCGCCCTTGAAGCTGTGGCTGCGAATGGCCACGCGGCCGTTGAGGCGGGCGCGGGGATGAGTTTCCGTGCGGTCAACGACAAGGAGCCGCTGGCGCTCTTTGTTTACAAAACCATGACCGATCCATTTGCCGGACGCATCAGCTTCTTCAAAGTGATCAGCGGCGTAGTGAAGACGGATGCGACGGTAGAAAATTACACGCGTCGCGAGCAGGAGCGCCTTCCCCACCTGAGCATTATGCAGGGGCGCAAAGCCGTTGAAGTGGCCGAGCTGCATGCCGGTGATTTGGGCGCAGTGGCAAAGCTGAAGTCCACTCTGACGGGCGACACACTAGGCGCGAAGGGCGCTGAGATTCAGATTGAGTTGGTGCCTTTCCCGGAGCCGGCGATGACGTACGCGATTGAGCCGAAGTCGCGCGCCGATGAGGACAAGCTGGCGCCGGCAATTCACAAGCTGATGGAAGAGGATCTGCTGATTCGCTTCTTCCGCGATCCGCAGACGAACGAGTTTTTGATTGCCGGCGCAGGCCAGCCGCACATTGAAACCATCGTCAGCCGCTTGAAGAAGCGCTATCACGCCGAGGTGACTCTCAAGTCGCCGAAGGTTCCTTACCGCGAGACAATTCGCGGCCACGCCGATGCACAGGGACGTCACAAGAAGCAATCCGGTGGTCACGGACAATTTGGCGATTGCAAAATCAAGATGGATCCGCTGCCTCGCGGTGGTGGATTTGAATTTGCGAATGAGATCTTCGGCGGTTCGATTCCACGCCAATATGTGCCCGCTGTGGAGAAGGGCGTTGTTGAAGCTGCGGCGCGTGGACACCTGGCCGGCTACCCGATGGTGGATTTCAAGGTGACGGTTTACGACGGCAGCTATCATGATGTCGACTCGAACGAAATGAGCTTCAAGATCGCCGGACGCATGGCCTTCCGAAAATGCATGGAACAAGCCAAGCCATGTTTGCTGGAGCCCGTGATGAAGGTAGAGATTGAAGCCCCCGACGAGTTTGCCGGAGCGCTGATGGGCGATTTGAACAGCCGCCGTGGACGCGTGCAGGGCATGGAATCAAAGGGACGCACGACGGTGATTGCCGCAGAAGTTCCCATGGCCGAGATGCTCAGCTATGCGACGATTCTCACTTCGATTACGCAAGGGCGTGGAAGCTATCGCATGGAGATGGATAACTACGACATCGATCCGCAACTGGTGGCCGAGAAAATTCTGGCCAACGCCAAGCGGCCTGTGGAAGAGGAAGAGGAGTAAAGAAAGTACACAGTTGACTGTTCTCAGTTAAAACCTTACCGGTGGAGAGTTGCACTCTCTCCACCGGTTTGTTTGTGGCGTGGAGTGTGCAACTCGTCACCGCGCTGAAGTATTCTTTTGGAGATGGTTAACGGGTCGGCGAGGTTAGCGGTGGTGCGCTTGCTGCTGCTGGTGGTTTGCAGCGCGATAATGCTTGCGGGTTGGATGCCGCAGAGTGTGAGTCTTCTTGCGCAAAATGTTGTGGCTGCATCACCCGATGGTTACACCGGCTCCGCAGCCTGCGAACATTGCCACAAACAAATCTACAAAAGTTTTCTAGAGACCAGGATGGGCCGCTCAATGGTGGCCGCTGATCCGGCGCTGGTGAAATTTTTGCCGTTGCCGGGAAGTTTTGAGAACGGGAAAACGCACCGGCGCTATGAAGTCTATGTGAAAGACGGCAAGTTGGTTCAGAGCGAGTCGGAGGCCGATGCGCAGGGTCAGAGCGTCTTTCGCGATGAACATGCGGTTGATTGGATAATCGGCGCGGGGTACAACGGGTACAGCGCATTGTTGCAGCGCGGCGAGTTTGTCGTGCAGGCTCCGCTGACGTATTACATTAAAACCAAAACCTGGGAGCTTTCTCCCGGATACCATCTGGCGGATCTCGGATTCAATCGCACCATTCAGGCCGATTGCATTTATTGCCACAGCGAGAGGCCGAAACCTCTGGATAAATTTTCAGGACGCTTTGCGCCGAAGCCATTCGAGCAGCTTGCGATTGGCTGCGAGAACTGCCATGGTCCAGGTGTTGCGCATGTGGCTGCCTTCACCTCGAAGACAACAGACCACACCAAGACTCTGATTGTGAATCCTGAAGATTTGCGCGCGGATTTGGACAACGACATCTGCATGAGCTGCCATGAGAGCGGTGATGCGCGCATTCCCAAGCCCGGAAAATCCTATGCGGATTTCCGTCCCGGTAAGCCGCTCGATGACGCGCTCTCGATTTTCATGGTGCCTTTGAAGCGCGATAACCCGAAGGATACGGACCACGTGCAGCACTACTTCATGATGACAATGAGCCAGTGCTATCGCGGAACGAAGGGCGAACTGCGTTGCACGAGTTGTCACGATCCGCACGTTGAGCCCACGCATGAAGAGGCGCCGGCGTTCTTCAACGCGAAGTGTGCGAATTGTCATGGCGATGCAAAAAACTCTCCGGCGAGTGTGGGGCGTCAGTGCACAGAAGCAATCAAAGCGCGCAAAGCGACGACCCCTGCGGACAATTGCATCGGCTGTCATATGCCGCGGCGCCCGGCAAGCGAGAGTCCGCACACGACGCTGACGAATCACCGGATTCTGGCGCGTCCAAATGAGCCGTGGCCCGATGAAGCCTTCGCGCAGACGACGCCGGAGCTGCCGAATCTTGTACACCTGAATCGCACGAAAAGCGGTGAGGACAAAATGCCTGCGCTCACATTATTGGATGCATACAAAGAACTTTCAGAGCACCGCGCAGAGTACAAGCAGCTCTATGAAAAGCAACTTGCCGAGGTTGAGAAGAGCAATCCGGAAGACGCCGAAGTGCAGAATGATCTGGGCGCGCGTGATTTGAGGAATGGCGATTTGGAGAGAGCGATTGAACATTTGCAGCATGCAATTCAACTGAACCCTGCCGAAGTGACCAATTACGTTTACCTCTCCGAAGCTTTGAAGCTCGAAGATCGTAATGCAGAATCTCTGGCTGCGTTGGAGAAGGCTGCGAATCTCGCGCCGATCAACCCGGCGTTGCAAAAACTGCGGGTGCAGCGGTTAGTTGAAGCAGGAGAGATGGAGAAAGGTGCAGCAGCGCTCGCGCATTATCTGGAAATCTATCCCGAGGATGATGAGATGCGTGAGGTTCAGAAGCGATTGAAGAAGTAATTTTGCAGCTTTTCTCCGAATAAAACCTACTCGTCTTTGCTGGGCCGTTGCATGAGTTCCTTGATTGCGATCTTCGGGTCTTTGCCATCTTCGAGAATTGCGCCCATCTGCTCAGTGATTGGCATTTCGACATGTTGCTGGCGAGCGAGACCAAGCGCGGCGCGCGTTGTGGGAACACCCTCAGCGACTTTTCCGCCGAGCGATTCCAAAATCTCCGGCAGCTTGCGGCCCTTGCCGAGTTCCACGCCAACCGTCCGGTTACGGGAGAGCGAGCCGGTGCAGGTGAGTACGAGGTCGCCGATGCCGGAGAGTCCGGCAAGGGTTTCGCGGCGTCCACCGCAGGCGACAGCGAGGCGCGTGATCTCCGCCATGCCGCGCGTTATCAGCGCCGAGCTGGAGTTGTGACCGAGGCCGAGTCCATTGGCGCCTCCGGCAGCGATGGCAATGACGTTCTTGAGCGCGCCGCCGAGCTCAACGCCAATCAAATCCGTGCTCGAATAGAGGCGCAGAGCGGGCGAAGTGAAGGTACGCTGAATGTGCGCGGCGATGGTGGGATCGTGGAAAGCGACCGTGACTGCGGTGGGCAATCCCTGTGCCACTTCAAACGCAAAACTGGGGCCGCTCATGGCTCCAACGGGGATGGTTGCACCGGGTCGCGTGAGTTGCGGCGCATACTCGGCGAGCGCGGATTTGATCACCTCACTCATGCGCAGGAAGGTGTGATCTTCGATTCCCTTGGTCGCGCTGAGCATAATTTGTCCGGTGTGAAGATGTGGCGAGATGCGCGCAATCGTCCGGCGCAAAAATTCTGAGGGTATCACGGAAACAAGAATGTCGGCATCGCGAATCTCGGCGTCGTCGCGTGTGACCCTGAGATTATCGGGCAGGTGAAAGCCGGGCAGGTAGCGGAGATTTTCACGCGCGCCGTCGATGTCGCCGTCACTCTCCTGCGAGTGCGACCAGAGCGTGACGGTGGTCTTGGCATCACGCGAGGAAAGAGAAAGAGCGATGGCGGTTCCCCAGGCTCCGGCGCCGAGAACGACAATGCGTGGCGAGTCGCTGATGCGCGGTGAATCTGGAATCAGCTCGGGAGGATTGTTCTTGCTCATGCGCTTTTCTTCGCTCCAAACTTGGATTCTGTGCCATTGAGAAGGCGGACGATGTTTTCATGGTGCTTGAAGATCAGCAACAAGGGGACTGCGCAGAGGATCGAGAAGTTCATAGGTGAGCGCAGCGATGGGACCCAGATGAACGCGAGAAAAGGAAAGGATGCGGAGCCGAGAATCGATCCAAGTGAGACGTAACGCGTAATCAAAATCGTCAACGCGAAGATGCCGAATGCAGCCAGCGCGGCCCAGGGTGAGATCACCACGAAGACGCCGAAGCCCGTGGCCACGCCTTTGCCGCCTTTGAAACCGAGCCATACAGGGAAGACGTGACCGAGAACGGCTGCGAGCGCGATAAACATGCTGAAGCGATGATTGCAGCAAACGCCGTAAGTGTGCCCGACCAGGTAATCGCAGAGGAGAACAGCGAGCGAGCCTTTGCAGATATCGAGAATGAACGTCGCCGCGCCGAGTCCTTTGGCTCCGGTGCGAATCACATTTGTTGTTCCAATGTTGCCGCTGCCGATATCGCGAATATCTTTGTGAAGAAAGAGGCGAACTAGAACATAGCCGGTGGGAAATGAGCCGACAAGATATGCGACTAAAAGAATCCAGAGAATGTGGTAGCTCATACGGTGAAAAGTTTAGCAGGTGCGGGCAACGACCTGCGAAATAAACACAGGAGCGATGTGTGGTTCAACGCGCTTTTGGCTTGAGCATCAGGTCAAGGATCATGAAGAGAACGAAGCCGAGCGCCACGCCGACCAGGCCGACAATGAGCCGAATATGGTCAGGATCAGAGAAACCAATGATGGCCATGATGGCGCCAACACCCATCATGGCTGCAGCGATGCGCTGAAAGATGCGCAAAATTCCCCAGAAAAACCCTTTTTTCTCGATGATCTCGGCCATTGTTTGCTCCTGCGAAGTGGGATGTTGAACTCAGCTCGTAACACAATTAGATTGCACGTCAGAGGGAGAACGAGTGCCGGAAAAATTCTTGCATATGTTTTCTGATTTTTCCTGAAAATAATTTTTTGGTTCGCGGAGGAATTACATCAACCTGCGCCGAACAAGGTCCATGGCCTGCAGCGTTGCAAACTCGCGAATGCGCTCGCGGTCCCCGTTGAACTTGCGTTCGACAACTTCATTTTGATGCGCATCAGAAAGCGCGAGATAGACGAGGCCGACCGGCTTGTCCGATGAACCGCCGCTCGGCCCTGCAATGCCGGTGATGCTGATGCCGAGCGTGGCTCCGGTTTTATTGCGAATGCCTTCTGCCATTGCCAGCGCAACTTCGGAGCTGACGGAGCCGTAGCGATTGATGAGCTCTTCAGATACATCGAGCATGCTTGTCTTGAGCGCGTTTGAATAAGCGACCACTCCGCCGGCAAAGGAAAGCGAACTGCCCGCGATGCTGGTGAGCCGCTCCGAAAGCATACCGCCGGTGCAACTCTCGGCGACCGCGAGAGTGGCCTGGCGAATGCCGAGATAGTACATCAATATCTGCTCGAGTGTTTCGCCGTTGGCCGAGTACATCCACTCGCCGAGCGCGTCTTCCAGCTTGAGGGCAAGTTCATCAACGCGATTTTGCGCGACCGCAAGTGCGCCCTTGGTGCAGCTTAGATTGAGTTGAATGTCGCCGGCATGCGCGAGGATGGTGGTCTCAATGTCTGGATAAGCCTTGTAAATGGGCTCAAGAAGCTCATCGCATTTTGACTCGGCGATCATCGCAGCCTTCAGTACTCGTGTCGCAATGTGCTTCTCCGGCGCCACGGCCCGGATGCGCGGCAGGCACTCTTCGTCGAAGAGCGGCTTGCACTCATTCGGCGGTCCCGGAACCATGAAAATGATTTTGCGGTAGTTGGAGTAAGCCGTGTCCAGCCATTGGCCCGGAGCGCTCCCGTTTTTATTCGGCATCACGATTGCGCCTTCAATCACCTCGGCCTGCTTCAGATTGTTTGAGGACATGGAGATGCGCAACTGTGCTGCGCGCGAGTGAAGCGCGGCAACCTGAACAGGATCGCGGCGCAGTGTGATCCCGAGCGCCTGGACAACAGCCTCGCGCGTAAGGTCGTCGTTCGTCGGTCCCAGCCCGCCTATAATGGCGACAATGTCAACGCGCGTGAGAGCCGTACGGATGGCGCCGGCAATATCATTCAGGCGGTCGCCGACAATGCTCTTGTAGGCAACCGTGATGCCAAGTCCGTTGAGCTTCTCCGTCATGTACAGGGAGTTTGTATCCTGCCTGTACGGCGTGAGCATTTCAGAACCAACAGCGATGATTTCACACTTCATGCTAGAAATCCTTCAGAAACCATTCAGGCCAATCAGTTAAATAAAGAGGGCCAAGGGGGGAAGAGGAATTGCATTGAGAACAAGAATAGCGCACTTAGCTGCCCGATTTCACTAAGATATGTGCTTTCATTGGCCTTTGGAACTGGATTGTGCAGGGGTTGGATTGCGCCGGGATGCGCGCGATAAACTTGTAGTTGGAAGTGATGATGCTCAAGTTCTTTGGCGGTAAAAAATCTCAGGAAAATCCGGAAGTGGTTCCTCTAGCGGCAACTCAGTCTGAGCAGAGGCCAACTCTCTTCGCCCGCATGAAACAGGCTGTCTCACGCACCCGCGAGAGCTTGTCTGAGCGCATTGAAGATCTGGTCGCGCTCACCCGCTCCGTTGATGAGGACGCAATTCAGCGCCTCGAGGCTGCGTTGCTGGCGAGCGATCTCGGCTTGCCGACGACAACCGATCTGCTCAACGCAGTGCGCGAGCGCGCCAAGCGAGAAGACATTGACGGCGCCGGATTGCGTGCGTTGTTGCGTGAGGAGTTGCTCAAAATTCTTGTCGCTCCTGTGAAAACACCGCTGGAAAAACTAGTCAGTGAGGATGCCTGCACCACGCAAGTAGTTTTTCTGGTCGGCGTCAACGGAACCGGCAAGACGACAACGAGCGGCAAAATGGCGGCGTGGTTTCGCGCCGAGGGTCGTACGGTTCTCTTGTGCGCAGCGGACACGTTTCGCGCAGCGGCCATCGAGCAGCTTGAAATTTGGGCCAGGCGCTCCGGTGTTGAGCTGATCAAGACGCAACAGGGCGCAGACCCGGCGGCGGTTTTGTACGATGCGGCATCGGCGGCCAAAGCGCGCAATATCGATCTTCTCCTCGTCGATACTGCGGGCCGTCTGCACACCAAGTCCGGTCTCATGGACGAGCTTGAAAAAATGCGCCGCACTGCGGCAAAATTGATTCCCGGCGCGCCGCACGAGGTTTTGCTGGTGATGGACGCAACAACGGGCCAGAACGGATTGCAACAAGCCCGCCAGTTTACGCACAGCGCCGGAGTCACCGGAATCGTGCTCACCAAGCTCGACGGTACCGCCAAGGGCGGTATCGCCATCGCCATCGCGCGCGAAATGAATCTCCCCGTTCGCTTTGTCGGCACCGGCGAAAAAATCGACGACCTGCTCGAATTCGATCCCGAAGCATTTGTCGATTCGCTGCTTGCGTAAAAGAGAGTAGTCAAAAACCATGACCGTAACGCGCATTATCAACTCGACCCCCGATGAACGCTGGATGCAACGCGCGCTTGAACTGGCCCGCCGTGGTATTGCTTTGACCGCTCCAAATCCGAATGTCGGCTGTGTCATTGTTTCCGACGACGGAAAAGTTCTCGGCGAGGGTTGGCATGAGTATGAGCGCAAGGATCACGCTGAAATCATCGCGCTGGCTTTCGCGGGCGCATCTGCTAAAGGCGCAACGGCCTATGTAACTCTCGAACCCTGCAATCACACCGGGCGCACCGGCCCCTGCACTGAGGCTCTGATTGCCGCCGGCATCAAGCGCGTCGTGATTGCGGCACTCGATCCGAATCCACTTGCGGAGGTTTCCAAAGTTGCAGGCAAAGGAGTTGAGCGTCTGCAAGCGGCGGGGATTGAAGTTGCAGTTGGAATCTGCGAAGCCGAGGCGCAGAGTTTGAATGAGCCTTTTGCTAAGTGGATCAAAACCAGGCGGCCCTTTGTGAATATGAAGGTCGCCATGACCCTCGATGGCCGCATCGGCCCCTCGCCCGGCCATCACATCGCGCGCCAGCCTTATTGGATTACCGGCGAAGCCTCGCGCGCCGCTGTGCAGGAACTGCGCTGGCAGGCCGATGCCGTCCTCACCGGCGTTGACACGGTCATCGCCGACGACCCGCACCTCACCGACCGCAGCAACAATCCCCGCCGCCGTCCGCTGTTGCGCGTCGTGCTCGATTCAGCCCTGCGTACCCCGCTCGATTCCAAGCTGATTCAAACCGCGAATGACGACGTGGTGATTTTTACCGTCGAAGTTGCGAGTGGTGTAGCAGCCACGCCCGCCATTGAAAAATCCAACGCCGCGCTGCTTGCGCATCGCACTGCTCAAATTGACGAGCTCAAATCACGCGGCATCCAGGTGATTGCGTTGAAGCCGGCAGCCGGCCAGGTTCCACTGACAGGAATGCTCGATTGGCTCGGCAACGAGGGCATTCTCACCCTGCTCACCGAGACCGGCACGCGCCTGAACACTGCGCTCCTGGTCGAGAATCTCGTCGACCGCCTTCAGCTTTTCTGCTCGCCCCAAATTCTCGGCTCCGATGCCGTCCCCGCCTTCAAAGGCCTCAACCCCGCCCTCAAACTCGAAAACATCGAGATGGAACGCTACGGCGACGATGTGGGAATCTCCAGCCTCATCAAAGATCCGTGGAAGCATCACGAATGAAAAAATCAAAAAATGGAAAATCGATATTTCAGAAGCTTTGTAACAAGGAACGGCTTTAGCCGGGCCGATAAGATCAGCAGAACGAGTCGGGCTTTAGCCCCTGCGGGAAAATTAAAACGGAGGGAGCAGGGGCATTCATGCCCCTGAAAAAGCACGACGAGAGAATCGGGCTTTAGCCCCGGATGGATTTTTTCCAATTCCTACCACGCATCTGACAAGACATCCCGCTTAATGCCTCTTTCAACCGCGGCCAAATTCTCTTCGGTATAACTGTAGTATCCGCAACCACTCGGCGTGATTGAAACAGCATCTGAATCGTCCAATCCATATTCAAAAAGCAAAATGAATTTGTCTTCCGGTTTAAACTTCTTCATTGATACACCATCTGAAAGTAATCCTTTTGAGTTCCCAATCATCTCGACACGCGAGTACTCGGGGTTGTTAGGCATCGCATGATTTTTGAGGCTCTTGATAATGCGTATTCGCCTCCACAAGGAGGCGTCCGAATCAGGTGGAATTTCATTCTGCCATTTGTAAGGCGAAGCATTCTGCGTTTGATTCATTGGAATCACTTCCGCCACTGCGGCATATTTGTAATCCCGCGCGTACAATTCAATATTGCACAGTCGTGGAGCATCATATTCGCTTGCATTTGCATATAGTTTCTCTTCTTCTTTAGCCAACTTCCATGCACCCGGATAAATCTCTTCTCCACTCTTGCATTCCATCCAACGAGTCAGGCAACTCAGGTTGAAATCCAAGAACTGATCTTGAACTTTGATTTCCGTATATGGAGAAAACGTTGCACGGATAATTTTGCATCCTGTACAAATGGGGACGATTTCAGCTGAATATTCAGGATGATGCAAAAGGTATGGCCACACTTTGAATGATGAAATATGTGTCTCTCCGTCGACATCACCGCTCAACATATATTGATTTTGCCATTCAATTTTCTGAAAAATTGGATTAACAAACGTGGATATTCCAAATGATTTCGTCCATATGATGCCATCCTTCACCTGAATTCGAGCATCGACGAGTTCATATCTCCCTCCTAATACTTGATAAGGCTTGAATAGCCATCTGCAACACTCGCGTGGTTCTTTCCATATGTGGCCGTTTGGCATAAAGTAAATTGGAAAGACACGAAACTCATCTTCCATGGCAATCTGATAATCGCACCGCTCACTCGTGCAGGAACTTTCATATCCTCCCCACTCACCCCACTCATTCATCAACTTCTGTGCATCGGACCACGTACTCTTACCCATCTCTATGCTGCGAATCTCATTGAGCAATCTCTCCGCCCGCCATCGCAGCAAATGCTGTTGCACCTGCACAAAAACAAACAGCCCAACCACCAACACGACAACCGAGAGCGCCATCCAACGCACTACGCGCCACAAAATCTTTCGAATAGACATATGCCGATTAGACACCGTCCCTTTCCACAATGTTCCTCATCGACTTTTGCGACGACAGGCGCAGTTAGCCACACCGCAGGTGTTTTGCAGAACATTGCACTAACTCAGGCACAATGAATTTAGCTATACGTCCTAATTAGAGTTCTCCCTATACTCGCGCCACCGGCGCGGC
>DAHXOQ010000055.1 GCA_027364815.1 Acidobacteriaceae bacterium
TAATTCCACTAATCCTTCACCGGTCTTTCCCAGCACAAAGCCGTTCTCTTCAATGCCCCAATCGAGCTTGAAGCTGGTCGAGAGAGCCGAAATCCAAATCTGCCGGACCGGAGTATTCGGCGTCACGACAAATTTACCCGCTGGCTCCTCGAAGACCACATTCAAGACGCCGCCTTGCTCTTCAACTTCAAAGTCGCCGCTCTTTTCTTCTTCATAGAGGTGCTTCTTGAGCTGCTCCAACTCGGTATCGGCGTGGGTGCGGAACTCGGCTTCAGACAATATCTCGCTCATGAGACTAGTGTACTCGCTTAGAAATCCATTTCTCAAAAATCAAACCAGAGGTTACCACCCATTGCAGGTGTTTACTCCTCTGGTTCGCGTTTCTTTTGGTTTTTTACGGCTTTAGGGGGCTCATTTCGGAGTGACTTTACATAATCACATGGTGCGCACCCCGAGTCATTCTCAGACGCGCCACTCGTCCGCGCGCCAGCTCTTGATCCGCTGCTTGATCTGCTTCCGGTTCAATCCATGTTCCAGAGCTTGTTTGGCCAGCTCAACCACTTCGTCATCGGCTGCAAAGCGCAATCCAATCAACTGATCGATGCTGAGCCGGTAAATCTGCGCATGCCACTCGCTCGGCGCCAGGGCCTGAAGCCGCATCCGTTCCTCAAGCCGGATCACACGATCCTGTACCTTCATCGCGTAGAGTCGCACCTTGAAAAGCAATATCAGTGCTGTCAGCGAGAGCACCACATACCAGGCCATATGCCAGCCGGGGTGATGAACAAGGTGAACGACTGCCGCGATAAGATTCACAAGCAGGATTCCAGAAAGCAGAAAATGGAAGGTGGGGTCAATGCGTCCGTGGTTCTTGTAATTCTGTTCACTCATGACTCGACGGGCTCTCTTTCTCGTTCGTGATAGGGGTCGACACCAGCGCTTGATCCCCTGTTGGATTCTTAACCGGCTCTTCTGGTGCTGTCAATGCGTCCAGGTGATCGGCGTTGGCAAGTTGAGGGTGTTTAGGCACAAGATGGCCTCTTCCCCGGACAATATAATCAACTAAAAGGCCACCTGCCAGATATGGATTGAGAATTACGATCGGAATGGCGTACCCCGTCGTAATCAGTGATTCGACTATACCGTGATTCGATGAACTATGACGCCTGTATCCCGGAATTTGCGGTATCTCAAAGACTTGCAGATGAGTCTCAGGATGTTTATCGGAATATTTCAGGAGCTTTGTAGTAATTTTCTTGGGCGTCGTGGCTCCGGCATCAGGAAAGATGTTGCGCTTGAATGCGCCGGGGAAATAGTGGTTGAGAATCACCCGCGCAAAGTCTGAGCAATTATTGTAAAAAAGTTGAAAATGCGATTCGTTCGTACTTGTATTCAGCCAGTTCATCAGTTCCAAATCCTGCGCCTCGGTTGTGTCAAAACGATATGCGTAGATGCGCCGCTCATAGGATGCGCCGACAAGTTGGCTCCAGCCACCTCTGAAAAACCTTCCCGGCTGAAGATCCTCGCAAAGGCTTCGCCGATGTTGCTCGTGGTAAAGATTCCGTAGATGCTTCACCATGGGGCGGTCTACGGATTTCGGTGCGTCTTCTATCCCTTCAACAGAGTAAAGATAGGGAACAATCGGTATGGCAATCCAGTCGTGATGATCTATATCGCTATAACGGCTGATGACGACGCCCATTTCATCTGCATTGCAGCGGCGCAACTTGAGCGGCGTATCGGCACAGATACGGGCCATATAAATGGCTGAATGACCGGTTGGGTTGAGCGCTCCAAAAAATCCATAAGGCTGCTCAAGAAGTAACGCTACTTGTGCTTTGCCAATCGACGGAGCGACCAGCAGAAGGAGAATGAGCAGATACGGAAGTGACTTGAGCAGGGTCAGGGGCAGAAGAATTTTTCTCATAAATTTTGTCGAATTCAAAAGCTCGATGAGCCGCGCAGGATTGGAAAACTCGCAATCTGATTCCAGATACAAGCTTCTCATATTATCTTTGACACACTTTAACTAAAATGTTGCCATAATTCACGCAAAAAAGATGTGTTCTATGTTCATTATGTGGATTTTTGATCGAAATAATAGCACTTGTGCAGAATGCGGTTCATACTATGAAACGTAAATTACGAAATGTTAATCTAGCTTGAATTTGTGCTCTTCATGCGCTCAATTTTGTCACCTTCGAAGCAGATGATAAAATCAATAAAGTTTCCGCGCACCACGGAGAGGTGGCAGAGCCCGGTTGAATGCACCTGACTCGAAATCAGGCATAGTCGTAAGGCTATCGGGGGTTCGAATCCCTCCCTCTCCGCCATGATTGCATTGAAGATTCCCCAATAGAAGGCTTGCGCGGACTTTCTCAAAATCATGCTGGGCTTTAAAACGATGCAAGTGGTCACCTTATATTTAGCGATTTAATGCCATCAACTGCTTACAAAAGATATTTTCCGGCGTAACTGTGACACAAGTCATTGTTATTCATCTGCGTGCTCCTTACCTTTGATATATAAAGTGCTGGAGGCCGCAATGTCTGTTGAGACGCTGGGTGTAGATTCAAATGCAACTATACACAAAAAATTGATCCGGCGCGTCGGGCGGGATGCTTCGCAGCGTACACGCATGATTGTGCAGGGTGCATTTTTGCTGTTGAATTTGTGGATTGGGATTCAGTTTTATCTTTGGGTGCGCGCGATTGAGAGTGGTGGAGGCGCTGCTTCGCTACAGAGGCCGGCAGGCGTTGAAGGGTGGTTGCCTATTGCCGGTTTGATGAATACCAAGTATTTTTTGCTGACCATGCATGTGCCCGCGGTTCACCCGGCTGCCATGTTTCTGTTTATGGCGTTTTTGCTGATGAGCGTTTTTCTTAAGAGAGCATTTTGTTCGTGGCTGTGCCCTGTGGGTAGCTTCTCAGAGGTTTTGTGGAAGTTGGGTAGAAAGTTTTTTAAAGTTAACGGAACTCTGTCCAAGTGGTTGGATATTCCACTGCGCGGATTGAAGTACATTTTGCTTGGATTTTTTGTGTTCGTAATTGGCGGGATGAGTGTGGATGGTCTGGAGAACTTTATCAACTCACCGTATGGCATTGTGGCGGATGTGAAGATGCTGAATTTCTTTCGTCATATGGGGTTGGTGGGGGCGATTGTGATACTTCTACTCGTGCTTGGTTCTGTCTTTGTCAAAAATCTCTGGTGTCGCTATCTGTGCCCGTATGGCGCGCTACTAGGCTTGGGATCATTGTTAAGCCCGGTGAAGATTCGCCGGGACACGGATGCGTGCATTGAATGCGGCAAGTGTGCGCGTGCGTGCCCATCGAACCTGAAGGTGGATCAACTGGTGCGGATCAACTCCGTCGAGTGCAATGGATGCATGGAATGTGTGGCTGCCTGCGCATCAGCGAATGCTTTGCAATTTGCTATTGCGCCGAGGAAGGCTGATACACCGGGCCGGCGCTGGAGCGGAAGAGCGTTGCACCCTTGGGTAGTTGCCGGCGTACTGGCATATATCTTTATTGCGGTTGTTTTATATGCGCGTGTGACGCATCACTGGCAAAGCAATCTCTCGCCCGAGGTTTATCAGCAACTGGTGCCGAATGCCGACAATCTTGATCATTAGACGTGGATTATTGAGCGTTCAACGGGCGGGAAACTGATCCAGCGTTTTGGAGTCCTTTCTTGCTAAAATCCATGTGTGACTTCCCCCCGCATTGACCTCGCATCCGTTCTGGGTAAGACTGCACTGTTGGCAGGTTTGTCGCCCGATCAATTAAAGCTTTTGGCGGCCCGCACTCAACGCAGAATTTTAGGCGAGAATGAGTTGCTGTTTGATGAAGGCGAGCCTTGCAATGGATTAAATATCATCGTGCGCGGCAAGGTGCGCATTTTTAAATCTTCAGTGAATGGCCGCGAGCAGGTGCTGGCGGTGAATATGCCGGGCGAGTCGGTTGCGGAGTTGCCTGTCTTTGATGGTGGCCCCTATCCTGCATCGGCAAAGGCTATTGGAGAAACAGAGATTGCCTTTATTTCACGACGCGATTTTCAAGCATTTTGTATGGAAAATCCCGAGGTTGCACTCAAAGTCTTGTCAGTTGTAGGGGGCCGGCTGCGTCGATTAGTTGGGATTATTGAAGAGCTTTCGTTTACAACGGTGCGCCAAAGACTCATCGCTGCACTCATAAAACTGGCTGAGAGTATGGGCACAAAAACAGCGCGGGGGATTGAGTTTCAGTTGCCGGGTAGTCATCAGGAGTTGGCCAATCAACTGGGGACAGTGAGAGAGTTGATTTCACGTAATCTGATGCGTTTGCAGGCTGAAGGAATGTTGGAAGTCGATGCGCGCCAGATTGTGGTGAAGGATTTGAATGCGTTAACCATGCTGATTGAAGCTGTGTCGTGAGGTTTTTGGGGAGTATAAAGGGCTGCGCCGTTACGGAGACTTGGATTTTTAGATTCACGCTCATCAGTTAACATTAAGTATGCTCGATAATTTGCATCAATTGCGCTGTTGCGGCTGCGGAGCGCAGATAGAGGGAAGCACAGCCCGCCCGGATTTTCGCTGCCTGGCATGTGGAGATCTATTTGAAGTTGAATACCCGGGTTGGAACAAACCGCAGGGAACTGACCGCCCCAATGCAGGTGCGTTGAAGTGGCTGTGGCGTGAGCGGCGCACTTCGACCGAAGCTATAGATCGCTCGGGCGTGTGGAGATTCCGCGAGCTGCTGCCGATTCTGGATAATTTTGAAAATGCGGTCACATTATTTGAAGGCAATACTCCGCTCTATCATTTGCCGCGTGCGGCGAAGTCGCTGGGAATGGATCAGCTGTTTGCCAAGCATCAGGGGATGAATCCGACAGGCTCATTTAAAGACACAGGAATGACGGCGGCGCTGAGTGTGGCGCGTGAGCGAGGATTCAAGTGGGTTGCATGCGCGTCGACAGGAAATACTTCAGCGGCGATGGCTGCCTATGCGGCGCGCGCTGGCCTGAATTCGCTGGTTCTGATTCCGCAAGGGAAAATTGCCTGGGGAAAGCTGGCACAAGCGATGGATTACGGCTCTGTGACTTGCCAACTTAAGACAGATTTTGATGGATGCGTGAAGGTGCTCAACAGCATTGTGAGGCAGGAGCCGATTTACTTATTGAACTCGGTGAACCCTTATCGTCTGGAGGGGCAAAAGACGCCGGCTTTTGAGATTGCAGAAGCGATGGATTGGAATCTGCCTGATCATCTGATTGTTCCCGGAGGCAATCTGGCGAACAGTTCGGCGCTGGGTAAGGGGATGCGCGAGATGAAACAGTTGGGACTGATTGCAAGAGTTCCAAAAATTTCTGTGATTCAGGCTGAGGGCGCGAATCCCCTGGCGCGCAGCTTTGCTAAAGATGATGGAAAGACACTTGAGGCGGTTGAAGCAAAAACAAGAGCAACAGCGATTCGAATTGGCAATCCTGCCTCTTGGCGCAAGTCTGCGCAAGTGATTCATGAGACGGGTGGCTGGTGCATCGATGTTACCGAGGCAGAGATTGCAATTGCGAAGGCCGAGATTGGCGCTGAAGGCTTGGGATGCGAGCCGGCTTCAGCGGTGACACTTGCCGGGCTCAAGAAATTGCGGGCGTCAGGAAAAGTTGGAGCAACGGAAAGTGTGGTTTTGCTGCTGACTGGTCATACACTCAAGGACGCAGATTACACGATTGATTACCACCGCGGAACGCTGCTCGAAGAGAGCGAATCGCGCGGACTCGAGGCGGAGATCAACGGGATGCGCAGGAATGCGCACGAGGTTGCGGCTACACCAGAGGCAGTGCTTGCAGTATTGAAGGATGTGGAACTGTGAGTGCGCAATTCAAATTGAGATTGCCGGCAACTTCGGCCAATCTTGGTCCCGGGTTTGATGCAGTGGCCGTGGCGCTGGATTTTTATTTGGAGATAGAGGCGGAACTGGCGCAGAAGTTTTCGATTGATGCGAGCGGGCGCGATGCAGAAGAGTGCGCGAAGCTCGATGGGAATCTGATTCTCGAGGCTTATAGCGAGTTGTTGATGCGAGAGGGGCTGACGCCAACTCCGCTCAAGATTCAGATGCGAAATGCAATTCCCTTGGGGATGGGCTGTGGTTCATCAGCGGCGGGTCGACTTACTGCCATTGCGCTTGCCAATCACTTTGGTGAATTGGGATGGAGTGATGAGCGGATTCTTGAAGAGGCATGCAAACTTGAAGGCCATCCGGACAATGCAGCTGCGTGCTGGCTGGGTGGATTTGTGACCGCCGCAATGGAGGGGCAGCGCGTGCATTGGGCTCGCGTTGAACCGCCGCAAAAGTGGCGTGTGCTGATTGCGATGCCCACTGATTCGCTGGCTACGGAAAAGGCCCGCGCGATTTTGCCGGAGAGCTACTCACGTGCGGATGCGGTTGCCAATGTTCAGTCTGCTACACTCCTTGGGCTTGCCTTTGCGCAGGGGCGCGGCGATCTTTTGCGCATGGCGATGGCCGATCGCATTCATCAACCATACAGAGAAGCAATTTGCCCGCTGCTTCCGAAGCTTTTGCGCTTGGTTGGCAGTCGTGGAATATTAGGAGTTGCGCTGAGTGGAGCAGGTCCATCGGTGCTGTGCATTCTCGAAGATGACGGGCAGATCGAAGAGGCAAGCGAAACAATTTTGAAGGCGATTCAACCGCTCAAAGCGGAGATTCTCATGGCGGGATTTTCCACGACGGGCGCTTTCTGGCTGCGCTAATGGACAAGTGGTTGAATTTTCGTTCATTTGTACGTTCATGCTTAAAACCTGCGACTTTTCCACCATGTATCGCATCAAAAGAGATGAAGTAAGAAGTAAACTGAATTGGAGAGGTAACGCAAGGAGGATTATGGCAGTCCAAGGTATCTTTGAAGTCAGCGATGCGACGTTTGAACAGGAAGTGCTCAAGAGCACGCAGCCTGTATTGGTAGATTTCTGGGCCAGCTGGTGTGGCCCCTGCAAGGCAATTGCGCCGATTGTAGATGAGCTTGCGACCAAGTACGCGGGGCAATTGAAGGTGGCGAAAGTGAATGTTGATCAGAACAGCGCGACTCCGAGCCGCTATGGCGTGCGTGGGATTCCTGCGCTGCTCTTCTTCAAGGACGGCAAAGTTGCCGACCAGATTGTGGGCTATGTTCCACAGGAGAGCATTGAAGATAAGATCAAGAAACTTGTCATCTAAACGGAATTCAATCAAATGAAAAAGTCCGGCCAAATGGCCGGACTTTTTTTTCTGGATTCTTGCCGGGTTCAACGGTACTTGCGCAGAACACCGAGAACGCGGCCTTGTATCGACACGTGTGTGGCGGGAACAAAGATTGGATCCATTTCAAGATTGGCCGGCTGGAGTCGAATCATGTTTCCTTCGCTGTAGTAGCGCTTGAGCGTGGTTTCAGTGCCCCTGACCAAAGCGACGACAATCTCGCCTTGACGTGCAGTACGGGTACGTTCCACGAGTACATAATCTCCATTTACGATGTGTTCGTCGCGCATGGAGTCGCCGCGGACTTCGAGAGCAAAGCAATCGCGATTGCCGACAACGTCGTGGAGAGAGATGCTCTCATAGGTCTCTGAGGTTTCAACCGGGTGACCGGCGGCAATACGTCCGGCAAGCGGAAGTCGATCACTGCTGCGGGTGCGTGTGCCGGGAGGAATCACGTCGATTGATCGACTGCGATTGTGGACGCGATCAAGCAATCCTTTTTTCTCGAGGTTGGTGATGTGCTTGTGCACTGTAGCCAGGCTCTTCAAACCCATGCCACGCGCAATCTCTTCAAAGGAAGGCGAGTAGCCATTGCGGGTAACAAAGGCGGCGAGGAAGTCGAGAATCTCTTTTTGCCTGCGTGTGACAGCCATGAGAGAATTATAGCGAATAAAAAGCGAATTGCAAGGGAAAAATGAAAGAAAAATAGGCGAATATAATTTGCCAATTTTTACTTCTTTAAAGAGTTTTAGATCAAGTTTCGAGTGGATCGCGAAATCTGAAATGGATATCCATCGGAAAGTTGCCCTGCAGAGGAAAGCTAGCCGTTGAATTATGCAGATCCGGTAATGCCCCATTTTGGGCATTGCTAACTCCCAATTCCATCTTTGAATTCCAGACATATAACTTTACTGATTTTCTATTGAGTTACTTTCCCAACAAGAAGAACCTGTCTACAACGTGGCAGCCTTGGCAACTGCTTATGTGAATCGCAAGATGCATGCGCAATGACTCACTCTGCGCAGCACAGATGAGAAAGGGCAGACTTATGAGGTTGCTGATTGCCGAAGATGATAAAAAGCTTGGAATTTTCTTAAGTAAAGGACTGGAAGAGGATGGTCATAATGTTCGCATTGCGGCCGACGGTGGATCAGCTGTTGAGGCATTCAGAGAAGATTTGCCGGACTTGATAATTCTCGATCTGAATCTTCACGTCAAGGACGGTGAAGAAGTGCTTAAAGAATTGCGCGCTCTCAATACTGATCTGCCAGTGCTGATTTTGACGTCGCGGCAGGAGGTTGATATGCGGGTTCGGTGCCTTGATCAGGGCGCCGATGATTTGATGACCAAGCCCTTCAGTCTGCATGAACTTCGTGCGCGTTGCAGAGCGCTGCTGCGCCGAAAGCGCGAGGCGCGGCTGATGCTCAAGGCAGGCGATCTGGAATTGGATCGCCTGGATCACAGCGCATGCCGTAATGGCGAGCAGATTGAATTGACTAACAAGGAATTTGCGCTGCTTGAGCACCTGATGCTGAACCGTGGTCATTGTGTCTCACGTGTCGAGTTGATTGATGCGGTCTGGGAAATGGAGCCGGCACATACGACAAATATCGTCGACGTCTATGTCAACTATCTGCGCCACAAACTGAAAGATGGACCACCGGGGATGATCATCCGCACTGTGCGAGGGCACGGATACATGATTCCAACAGAAGCCGAACTCGCGCTCCCGCTTGCTGTTGATCCAGCGATGATCACACTCTTGCCGATCACTCACACACACACGCAGAAACACGCACAGGCGCACGCGAACAAAAATCTTGATGTTGCACCGTTGGTCCGCAACTAACTTCACGTTGACTAGGTACTGGGGAATTCATGCCAGCCTATCCAATTCCGATGACGCCGATGGACGACCTGCCAAGAACCCGAAGCGCATTAGCTGCAAGTGCTGACTGCAATTTCCGGATTCGACATGCCGGGGCATAGACGGACCTGCGCTGGAAGGTGTCAGAGGTGAAAGGCGGTGCCGAGGCGTGGACATCGTCGGTTCACTTTATCCATGAGTCGGGGGAGCGGAAGAGAAGATGCTGCACGTGTGCAGGAGCCATTTAACCGTATTGAGGAGAGTAGAGATGAATACAGGAAATTCTTCAGTGGCGATGAGCTATGGAAGGCGGCATACGGCGTCAACCTATCTACCGATGCCGGCACCTTCGTCAGGAATTGCGGCAGGACTGAGTAGCGAAGAAGAACGTGTTCTACTTGAACATCTTCCCATCGTGCGCTACCTTGCTCGACGAATTCACGAGCGTCTGCCGCAGCATGTTGATCTTGAAGATCTGGTCTCGGCTGGAGTTGTAGGGCTGATGGACGCATTTTCGAAGTTTGACCCCAACAAGAAAGTACAATTCCGTAGCTATGCCCAGTTCCGCATTCGCGGCGCGATACTTGACAGTTTGCGCACCTTGGACGGGAGCCCGAGGGAGGTGCGCAGGAAGGGCCGCGCAGTTGATGAGGCGATTCGTACATTGACACAGCGATTGGGCCGTTCGCCGGCTGAGCCTGAGGTTGCAGTGGAACTGGGGTTTGAACTTGCGGAATACCAGACTCTACTCGGCGACTTAAAGGGTCTAGAGATAGGAACCTTGCAGATTGAGCGCAGTGAGGATTCAGGTGAAGATGAGCTCGCTTATATTCCTGGGCGCCCCGATGAGAATCCTCTCTTTCTCTGTTTGCGTGGTGAGATGGAATGTCGGCTAACGAATTCAATCTCTGAATTACCTGACCGCGAGCGCCTGGTGATGACGTTTTACTACTACGAAGAGATGACCATGCGGGAGATTGGTTTTGCGCTGGGCGTGGTTGAATCGCGTGTCTCTCAGATTCATGCGTCTGCTGTAGTCCATCTGCGTTCTGCTTTGCATGATCTTGATGCAAATTGCGGGGTCCAGAAGAAAGAGAGAAGTCTGTGTCATTCTCCTCATCAGTCACTTATACCGGATGGGGGTTTCCAATTAGTAGAGTCATTACCCTCGGCAATTGAGCCTAAACGCGTGATGGTGAGCTGAGATGAGTTGATGAAAGTGCTGAGAAAATTTGCAGATTTGAAATCCTGACAGTTGGACAGGTGTTTCTCATGAAGGCGCCCGTAGATCTTGAATTGAACAGAGTACCTGAGCGCCGTTCACTGCATTCGTGCACTCCGTCATCCACTCGTTATACTAGAGGTGCGAAGGGAAGGACCCTGTGCGAGCGGCATTGCGCTTTATTTGGAATGCAACACGCGGTCACAGACTTGCTCCGTGGAGGAGTGAGTACCTGAAGTGGCGTATTGAAACTTTCACCGGCGTTAAAGCCGAGGTAATCGGTGGTCTTGATGTCATCAGCTTTCTTTGGGCCACGCGTTGGGAACTGATCAGTTTTCTTGGCTGGACAAACGAGATGAACCACGAAGTAGCAAAAGCTGCAAAAAAGCCTTTATAACCCTCGGAGGTCCCGCTATGCATCTCCATAAATTATTTCTGCATACATTCATTTCGCTCAGTATCTTGATGGGGCCGCTCACTCTTCTTGCGCAGCAAATTCCGCCAGCTGAACCGCCAAAGCAAATGCCTAAACCCGAGGGTGAGCCGCAAGCACTTGAAGTCACTGCGAACGAAGTGCTGGTTCCAACGTTGGTTGAAAAGCCGCACGGAGGGATTGTCTACGGTCTCAACGCGGGGGATTTTATTGTTGAAGACGATGGCATTCCCCAAAAAATTCGTCTTCAAGAAGAGATGGACACGGCTCCAGTAATGCTTGTGGTTGCTGTCGAACAGGGTGCTATGAGCGTACTTGAATTCGATAAATTCTCACGCCTGGGCCCGCTTCTTGATTTATTTCTCACCGATGATCGTGCGCAGGCAGCGCTGGTGGGATTTGATTCTGAGCCCCATCTGCTGGTTGATTTCACTCACTCCGGGGAGCAGTTGAATCAACATTTGAAGCGCATGCAGCCTGGTGATGGCGGTGCTGCAATTCTGGATACCGCAAGCTATGCGGTTGATCTTCTGGAATCGCAGCCCAAGGAATTTCGCCGCGTTCTGTTACTTATCAGCGAAGAGCGTGACCATGGCAGCAAGCACATCAAACGTGAGCAGTTGATTCGCCGTATTGGCAACTCGGATGTACTGGTTCTCAGTGTCACTTTCTCGCCGGCGCGTGCAGAGCTTCTCCACGATGTCCAGGACAACGGCGACAATCGCACGATGAGCATAATTTCTGCGCTTGTCATGGCCGTTCAGGGAGTGAAGAAGAATGTTGCCAAAGAGATTACCGTGATGAGCGGTGGGGAGTACACCAATTTCACAGGTGACAAAGGGTTTGAAAAGCATGTTGTGGATGCAGCCAAACGCTCGCGGAATCGCTATCTGATTACTTTCACTCCGTCCAATCCCAAACCGGGTTTGCACACACTTCGTGTACGGCTGACAGAGAACTATGGTGCAAAGGTTGTTGCGCGCGCGAACTATTGGGTAGATGAAAATCCTGGTTCAGTGAATTGAAATATCTTCAATGATCCTGCGGAATATCACATTCATATTTGGGCCTTTTTATTTGATTTCATGAGCATATGCTGCATGCTCGCAATTGCTGTTTGTATTCCCTAAAACTACCCACTCGTGGTATCCTTTATCCAGACACTGAGAGAAGTGGACTGAGACAAAAACAGAGGAGTAACATACGCCGTGCTGGCGACTCAAAAGAAAACCGAACTGATTACGACCTTCCGCACTCATGCGACGGACACAGGTTCGCCTGAAGTCCAGATTGCAATTCTTAGTGCGCGAATTGGTGAACTGACGGAGCACTTCAAAACCCACAAAAAGGATCACGCTTCGCGGCGCGGCCTTCTGATGCTGGTGAGCAAACGCCGGCGTCTGCTGGATTATCTGAAGTTGCACGATTCCGATCGCTATCGCGATGTGATTGCTAAACTCGGAATCCGCAAGTAACCGAAAGACACCATTGAATCGGAAGCGCCCAGACCGCAGATTGGTCCAGGACCCATTCGTGCAAGCAAGTTGGGGACTTGGTGTATTCGGCGAGATTTTTCAATCGCCTGATCAGACGCATCGCTATCGACTGCGTTA
>DAHXOQ010000056.1:0-294 GCA_027364815.1 Acidobacteriaceae bacterium
GCCTTGGTTTCCGTCTTACTGCTTGTCTTTGGAGATTTTGCTTTTGCTGCTGCTTTAGGCATGAGGAGTGCGGTCCTTAGCTAAGTTTTTAGTGCGTTTTGAGAACGATTCTTCAAAAATACCCTTAAAACTTGATTTTAACAGGGTATGCGTAAAGGGGCAGTTCATAAGTTAGATTGGTTAAAGGAGATTCATCCATGAGTTGCCCGGAATGTGAAAGCAATACCGCGCGTTTTGACTGGCGTTATAAGGTTGGTTTGCTCTGCTTTGCGGCGGGGCTGCTGTTGAATTTCG
>DAHXOQ010000056.1:304-12271 GCA_027364815.1 Acidobacteriaceae bacterium
CGGCATGCAGAAGTGGCTTGAATTTCTCGACGGCCTTCTGCTCGGCTTGGGCGTCTGCTTCATCGTCGTTGCGTTCTTACGTAGCCGTAAAAAAAGCAACGAGTCGTCTACTCAATAAAATGCCTGCGCTCATCCGCCGCAGGAACCGGGCAACTCGTCAGCCTCTTCCGAATCTTGAACCGGTTCCCTGCTACCATCCGGTAGAAAAAATCTCTCACCACGCGCGGAATCACTCCGAGCAATCCGGCAATCCACGGCCACGGCTGTTTCAACTTCTTCAGCACTTCAACTATCGCCGCGGAGTGCGTCAGAACCATCTCATCGTGAGAGCCAACATTCACCACCGCAAAAATCGTCTCCGGCTGCAGGGAATTCGCCACAAATCCATGCCGTTGAAGTATCTCTCTCACCCGCTCATCATCTACCGGAGCAAATCTCAGACAATCGAATCTATCCCGCTTTATCAACCACCGCACCGCTCCATTGCAGAGTGCGCAGTATCCATCAAAGAGAACAAGAACGCGGTCTCCGATTCTCATCTCCATCACGCTTCAGCTTTAAATGCGACCTTGCCTTCACTGATTGTCCAATGCACTTTCCCCCGCATCGTCCAACCATCAAACGGAGTATTCCTCGACTTCGACAACGTCTTTGCCGCGTCATACTTCCACTCTGCATTCGGATCAAAGATCAGCACATCGGCAAAACTTCCCACCGCCAGCGTCCCGCGTCCCTTCAAATTCAGCAACGCCGCCGGTTGCGCGCTCATCAAGCTCAACACCCGCCCCAGCGGCAACTTCCACTGATGATGCAACCACTCAAGCGACAAACCCAGAGAAGTCTCCAACCCCGTAATCCCATTGGGCGCGCGCTCAAACTCAACTTCCTTCTCATGCGCAGCATGTGGAGCATGATCCGTCGCAATCGAATCCACCACTCCATCCATCAACGCCTCAACAATCGCATCGCGGTCTGCCGCCGAACGCAACGGCGGACACATCTTGGCGTTGGTATTAAATTCCGCCACATGCTCATCCGTCAGCAGAAAATGATGCGGCGCAACTTCGCACGTCACTCGCATTCCATTTCGCCTCGCCTTGCGTATCGCCACTATCGCCGCCGCCGTTGAAGTATGCGCCACATGATAATGCGGCCGCAAATCATTGAGCTCGCCTACCAGCCTAATATCGCGTTCTACAAGTTGTGATTCGGCCTCCGCCGGCATCCCTCTCAGTCCCAGCCTGAACGCAACCGGCCCCGCGTTCATGCTTCCGCCCGCCGTCATATTCGTATCTTCCGCGTGCTGAATTACCGTGAGCCCGTGCCGCGCCGCCGAAGCCAGCGCCTCGCGCATCGTCGACTCTTTCAAAATCGGCAACCCGTCATCGCTGACCGCCACCACACCCGCAGCTTTCAGCGCTGCGTAATCATTAATCGCTTCGCCCTTTACTCCACGCGTCGCCGCGCCAATCGGAAAAACCCGCACCCGTGCGCCACGCTCCGCCGCCTGCATCCCTCGTGTAATCTCAGGGGAATCATTCACCGGCGCTGTATTCGGCATCATGGCCACAGCCGTGAATCCACCCGCCGCCGCTGCCGCGCTACCGCTCGCAATCGTCTCTTTGTGCGCCTGCCCCGGTTCCCTGAAGTGAACATGTATATCCACCAGCCCCGGCGTTACCACCAAACCCTTCGCGTCAATTACTTCCGCGTCGCCCGTGTTTTTAATCTTCCCCGGGCCCGCTATCTCCGCAACCCGTCCATCCTTCAGCAGCAAATCCTTCGCTGCATCCACACCCGCCGCTGGATCAAGCAACCGTCCACCATGAATCAATATCGTTTTCATCGGCGGTTCTCCTGTCCAAACAACGTCGGCATCTCCAGCGCATCCAGCGCAGCGTAGGCCCGCTCCACCAGAGCCATCCTGATTGGCAATCCGTTGTGCACCTGCTCCAGAATGCAGGAGTTCTCGCCGTCAGCCACGGCCGACGTCAATTCCAGACCGCGAATAATCGGCCCCGGATGCAGCACCAATGCCTTCGGCGCATACTTCGCCAACCGTTCTTCCGTCAGTTGATAATTCTTTTTGTATTCTTCCAAATCCAAATCAAGACCCGCCAGCCGCTCCGTCTGCACCCGCAGCATAATCAGCGCATCCGATTTTTCCAGCGCCGTTTCAAAATTCCGCTCAATCCTGATTCCCCCGCTTTTCAAATCACGCCCCATCGTCACCGCAATCTCCGGCAGCAACTCGGGCGGCCCCGTCAGCACCACCTCTGCACCCAGCCTCGGCAGCAGCAACATATTCGATCGCGCCACTCGGCTGTGCAGAATATCGCCTACAATCGTCAGCGTGTATCCCTTCAGCGTCTCCGCCGTCAACTCCGCATCGCCCGTAAAATGCCTGGGGCTCACATGACCCAGCAGCGTTCGCAAATCCAGCAGCGCCTGCGAAGGATGCTGATGCCAGCCATCGCCCGCATTCAAAACCGGCAAGCCCGTAAACTGCTCCAGCAGCCACGGCGCCCCCGACGAGTTGTGGCGCAGAATAATCGCCTCCACTCCAATCGCTTTCAGCGTCAGCCCCGTGTCCTTGAGCGACTCGCCTTTCTCAATGCTGCTCGACAAATTTGAAACCAGCGTCGTATCGATCCCCAGCCCCTTCGCCGCCAGCTCAAAACTCGTCCTCGTCCGCGTTGAAGCCTCGTAAAACAGCAGCCCCAGCCGCCGTCTCGCCAGCCGGTTCGCCCGCATCAGCGGATTCTCCCGCTCCAGTACATGCGCGCGATGCAGAAGATGCGTAATCTCCGCCAAAGAAAAATGCTCCACTGAAAGAGCGGAGCCGGGATGATGCGTGAATGGAAGTGTAGGCGCAGCGGGTAAGCTGACTTTTCGACGTGCGGAACTATTTGCTTGCGTCGTCATAATCATATTTTCAGTTCATAAATCTTGATCCCCAACCTCACGGCGCTCTTCTTTTGCCGTCAGCGTTGGTTACAAAGTTGCTTCATTCTCACGGCCGAAGGCGTCTGCCGCACTGCGAGTGCTCAATCGACTTTTTCAACCAACTGAACCTGCTCGTCGTTATCCACTGCCTGGAACTTCACGTCGATAATCTCTCTGCTACTCGTCGGCACATGCTTGCCCACGTACGTCGCCTCAATCGGCAACTCGCGATGTCCGCGATCGATCAGCACCGCCAACTGCACCCGCCGCGGCCTGCCATGATCAAACAACGCATCCAGCGCCGCACGAATTGTTCGCCCCGTGTAAAGCACGTCGTCGCACAGAATCACATCGCGCCCGTTCACATCAAACCCGAGCGAGCCTTCCGTCACCACCGGCCTCACATCATGCGTCGTCAGATCGTCGCGATAAAAACGAATATCCAGAACGCCCGTATCAATCGTGCGTTTTTCAATACCGGCAATCAGCTTAGCCAGCCGCTCGGCCAGAGGAATTCCGCGCCGCTTGATTCCCACCAGCGCCAGTCCCTCGCTGCCATTTGTCTTCTCAACAATCTCGTGCGCCAGCCGCACAAGTGTGCGTTCAATCTCCGATGCGGACATCAAACGCCCTTTCAGGCGCAAATTCGGTGTTTTCGCTTCTTCGCTCATATGTGCTCTCTTCTGCTGAGAATACGGGGCCACTCCGCTCCCGGGCAAGTGCAACCATCACATTCCGCTGTGGAGAAACCGTCTCAAATTGAGAACTCGCAACTGCAATCTGTGCATTTAAAACTGAGAACTGTGATCTGACAACTGACAACTATCTTTAAAATGGCGTAGACTCATCTGAAGCCTCCCCTTGGCTTGTTGTCGTGCTTGCACTACTGTTTTACGAGGCTTTTTTCATTATGGACGCGCAAATCACGGCTTTGGTTCGGTTGCAGGCAGTCGAGTTGGAACGCATTCGCCTGAGCGCATACCTCAAAGCTCTGCCCAAGGAAATTCGCGAGGCTGAAAGCGCGCTGGCAGCCGCGCATGAAGCCGTCACTGCCGCATCCAACGCTCTTAATCGCGAAGAAACTCTCCGCACCCGCCTCGAACGAGAAACACTCTCGCATCAACAAAAGGCCGCCCGCTTCAAAGCCCAGCTCGATTCCGTCACCACCACCGCGCAAGCCGCCGCCATCGAGCATGAAATCGGTTTCGCCCAGGCCGAAATCAAACGCCTTGAAGAAGAGGGCATGCTCAGCCTGCAACGCACCGACGACGCCGAAACCGCTCTCGCCAAGGCCCGCTCCAGTGTTGAAGATCTCGCCGACACCCTTGAGAAAACCATCAGCGGCGTTCGCAAGCGCGAGGCCGAAGCAAAAGCAACACTCGCCACCCTCGACGCCGAGCGCGCACCCCTGCGCAGCCTCATCGACGAAGAATTCCTCATCCGTTTCGATCGCATCAACACCAGCAGAGGCACCGGCCTTGCCAAAGCCGAACGCCAGCAATGCGGTGGCTGCCAAATGGGAATCCGCCCTCAAATGTGGAATCAACTTCGCGAAGGTCAACTGCTCATCTGCGACAGTTGCAGCCGCCTCCTCTACTTCGACCCCGCAATCGTCGCGCAATCCTGATCGCACATCAAACTTCCAGACCCATGCATTAAAATCTCCATCAGGGGAAGAAGCACGTGCAGCGTATCTGTGTCGACATGGACGAAGTAATGGCCGATACTCTCGCCGAGAATCTCCGCCGCTACAACGAAGAATTCAACGAGCGAGTCACCCGTGATGAACTCACCGGAAAAGGCCTCTGGGAGATCTCTCCCCTCGACCGTCACGACCGCCTGCGCGCCTACTTTGACGAATTGGATTTCTTCGCCGACCTTGAAGTCATGCCTGATTCACAAGCCGTACTTCAGGATCTCAGCCATCGTTACGACATCTTCATCGCCAGCGCAGCCATGGTTGTCCCTTTCTCCTTCGATGCAAAATTCCGCTGGCTCCAGCGACACTTTCCCTTCATTCCTCAAACTCACTACATTTTCTGCGGCGACAAAAGCATCTTGAGAGCCGACTTCCTCATTGACGATCTCCCCCGCAACATCCAGAACTTCGTCGGCCAGGGTCTCCTCTACACTTCACCCCACAACCTCAGCGCCACCGGCTACCTCCGCGTCAACGACTGGAAAGAAGTCGCAGCCTACTTCGCCAATCTCCCCCAAACAAAATAATCGTGCACTTTCTCAATTCATTAATGATCTGGGTGCCCCATTCTCGCTTTGTTTGAGACACGGGATATATATCTATAGCTTTTTATAGCTTGTCATCCTGAGCGAAACGCAGCGCAACCGGGGTCCCCAACGATTGCACTTGATCGTTGGGATGGGGAGCGAAGTGCAGTCAAAGTATCTGCGGTTGTATTTGCGGTTGCTTTTTCTTCTATTCACCAATGAACTGTGTGCGCCATCCTCGCGCATTTTGCAAAGGGTGAGATACCAAATTCTTCCACCGCCGCAAAAAAAGATAAGGCACGGCTTTCGCCGTGCCTTATCCATCATCACTCTACGCACTCAAACCAAATGTCTCCACCACGACCATGCTTTTATGTTTCTTCGAATCCACCTGCATCATCAGCGTGATCTGCCTCTTATCCCGCAGCACCGTCACCGGCACAGGCTTATCCTGATTCACATGCAGCGCACGCTCCCAATCTGCAATCGTCGCAATCGAATCATTCCCCACCTTCAAAATAATGTCGTGCGTCTTCAGTCCTGCTTTTTCTGCTTCGCTCTTCTTCAAAATACTCTTCACTATCAATCCATTCTGCAAGCCCAGATAATCAGACATCTGCGCCGATAACGGCTCAACCGTCGCTCCCACATTCAAGCTCGCGCCGCCAGTCCACCAGTGGAAGAATCCCGCTGAAGGAGTCTCGAAATCCGTCACTCCATTCGTACTGCCCAGGATTGCCATCCCTTGATTTCCTTTTGTGCCTGCGCCCTGCGATTGAATTTGTTGCTGCATATTCTTCGCAATAATCTTCCGGTCTTCAAGCTGTGTCTCAAAGTGCAATGTCATTCCATCGCGATTAACCGTCAGCACAACCTTGTGTCCCGCCGGAATCTCCCTCAGCATCCGCCGCAACTGCTCGCTGCCTACTATCGCCTGCCCGTTCAACTGCAGTATCACGTCGTTTACACGCAGCCCAATCTTGCCCGCCGGTGCATCGTGGTCTATCAACGTAATAATCGCTCCGTGCAATTCCTTGAGTCTCAACGCCTGCTGATGCTCCGTATCCACATCCATCAGGTCAACGCCCAAATATCCCTGCGAGTTATTGTGAAGCAGCAGCGGATTCGGCAGCCCAATGAACTGATTCAAATGTAAGGATTGCGCTCGCACCTCACCGACAAGGATTGCTCCGGTAATCACGAGTGCTGCCACAGTGAAAGTGGCGAATTTTCTAGTCGGAATTGGGGAATTGTTCTTGATCATTTTCTCTTCAGCCTCAAAAAAGTGGTTCATCATTTCCTGCATACGAGATTTTCTAACTCACTCTCGTTTTGGGGCTCTCCCTCGCTGCCCCCTCATTTGTTGACGAGGATGAAGCGCAAAGGTGAGACCCTGTTTCAATTCCGTATTACTGAATTTCCGGCACTTGATTCAAAACATTCCGCGACGCCGTCCTGATGTGAACATTCTGGTCAGAGGTCGCTACCGTTGAAAGCACCTGCCGCACACTCGAATCGCCCTCCACCGGAACAAGTATCGCAATTGCATGCGACCGGATCCTCGGCTCGGGATCGTTAAGAACAGCTTGCAATATCGCATTTCTCACCTGGAGATCGCTCGCCACCCAGGGCTGCAATCCATCCAGCGCCTTCAAACGTACATCGGCATTGCGGTCCGTCTCCAGTGCCACCTGCAGCGTATCGCGGATTCCCTGGCAGTTGTTGCTCGTCCTGCATTCGTCGGCCAGCAACTCAATCGAGTTGTCACGCACTCCCGGTGATGCCGAATTCTGACTCGCCAGCATCAGCAACTGACGTATCGATGGATCACCCAGCGACCCTGAAATCTGCCGCGGAACCACCTGGTTGTACCGAACCTCAACCATATTGCTATCCGGGTCGCGCATCACGCTCGCAATATTCGCAATCTCAGCAGACGATTGTGGCGCCATGCTCAAATCCTTCGCGTGTATTGAATCTGACACCGGCGTCGGATTCACGCTCGCCGTCGTCGCAAAATGATTCCCGCGAATCCCCGTCGCCACATTCGCCACGTGGAAGTTCGCGTAATAATATCCGCCCAAAATCCCCGCGCCCGCCCCAATAATCAACATCAGAGACGCTGCAACCGGGGCAGATTGCAATCCTGCAAAATTGTTTTGTAAGTGTTGTGCCAGACGCTCGTACCACCGGCGCGGCGGAATCGAATCGAGCGCCTCTTCAAGCCTCAATCGCGATCGTGCAATCAAATTCGCGTCCGGCTCGGTCACAGGCAGCGCATCAGCCAAAAGCTTCAGCGCCGAAACCTGCTCATATTCAAGATGACACTCGGGGCAGGTTGCCAGGTGACGGTTGAGCATGTGAATCTGCTCGTCGGTCAACTCGCCATATGCGGCCAGCGCAATGCTCTCATGTGCGGTTACACAATTCATGGGTTACGTCCTATAGCCTCAAAAGTTCTACCACTCTTACAGACGGTTGCCCCTCTCTCTTGTTACCTGGAAGGCAATCCGTTTTTTGCTTATTTCAGTACTTACTGTCGTGATTCAGTGCGCTGTATTGCTCAGCGCGCGTCACTCAACTGTGCGCGCAATTTTTTCGTCGCCCGGAAAAGCGTGTTCTTCGCCGTCTCCTCCGTCGTGTTGAGCATCTCCCCAATCGTACGCAGTCGCAATCCCTGGTAATGCTTCAACTCAAATACCGTTCTCTCGCGCGGCGTCAGGTTGCTCAACGCTACCTGAATCTTCAGGCTCAACTGCTTCCTGTCCAACTCTCTGGACGGATTCGCATACGACCTGTCATCCGACACCGTCGCCAACCGGTCAATCTCTTCGCCCGATGAGTCAATCATGATTGCCAGATCCTCGCGGCGCGTCTTTTTCCGGCGCAGCTGGTCAAGGCAAAGATTCGTAACAATGCGATAAATCCACGTATAGAATGAGCACTCAAATCTGAAGTTGCCCAAATATCTGTAAGCCTTCAAAAACGCTTCCTGGTAAATATCCTCGGCATCATGCTCTGAACCAGTCAGGTGCAGCGCCAATCTCAAAACCTGCTGCTCATATGTCCGGATCAGCGTATCGAATGCCACGCGTGATCCAGCCTGCGCCTCGCGAATCAGTTGCATCTCCGGCGCGCGATCCACCATCCGCGCAGCTTGCCTCTGCAAGCGTTCAGTCTCTGCTTTGTCCGGGGTCACAGTCTGACCAATCACGGGTCTGACGACCACCGGGTGGGGCGTATGCGTTGCTGGGGAAGTAGTATCCATCACTGAGGACAATTGTACGCCTCGCGATGCTTCCCAAACTGCAGATTGCCTATTTGTAATTTGATTAAGGGGGAGAACTGACTCGCTTGCCATTCTTGCTCCCGTGTAAAAAATTCTTGGTGTGCATTGGACGCAAAGCTGATTCAAGGGTTAGCAACTCAAAACTCTATTTTTTAGAAGGCATTTGAAAACGGTAAACTCTTCCTATGCCCACCAAGCCCGTCAACTCCACCTACTCCGGTAACCTCTTCGAAGACCTCTCCACCGCGCAACCTGCCCCCTCAGCCGTTTTCGGGAAAAAGCCCCTCCTCACCGCCCACTGCGATGGCGGCTCCCGTGGCAACCCCGGCCCCGCCGGATTCGGCGCCGTCATCGAAGACGAACACGGCAAAATCCTCGCCCGCCTCAACGGTTTCATCGGCATCCGCACCAACAACGTCGCCGAGTATTCCAGCCTCCTCGCAGTCCTCAAGTGGGCCGTCGCCGAAGGCCATTCCCGCCTCCGCATCGTCGCCGACTCCGAACTCATGGTCAAGCAAATGAAGGGCATCTACAAAGTCAAATCCCCTGACCTCCGTCCCCTCTACGACGAAGCCCGACTCCTCACCAAAAAACTCGCCGAGTTCCGCATCGAGCACACCCTCCGAGGCGGCAACAAAGAAGCCGACCGCCTCGCCAACGAAGCCATGGACAAAGCTATGGGCAAAATTTAATTCAATCAATCAGCGGGCGCCCATCCAATCCGGCATCAACGCGGCCAATACGGGTGACTCTCCTTGCGTCGCACCTGCCAATTACAACAAAAACATTAACTTAAACGGCCAAGTCATCCCTGCACCGCAGGACGTGCGATGCTGAATACGGGTGGGTGAACAACTAAGCGAGGCACTTGCCTTACATACCTACCAATTTTTCTTTAGTCCTGCCATCGTTTGATATCCCGCATAAACCCCCTCAAACACCGCTTCCCAACTCATCGTCAGCGAGTACTCACGCGCCGCCTCTCTCATCCGCTGATGCAACTCCTCATCCCCAACTATCCCCGCCACGGCTTTCGTAAAATCCTCATCCCTAACTATCCGCCCCGTCACACCCTCACTCACTATCGTCTTCGGCCCGCCATCAGGAGTCACAATCGCCGGAACTCCGCTGGCCAGAGCCTCAAGCACCACATTTCCAAATGTATCTGTGTGCGACGGAAAAACCAGCAGGTCCATGTTGGCGTAAGCCTCACTGAGCGCGTCACCACGCAGTACGCCCGTAAACTCCGCTTGCGGCATGCGCTCGCGCAGCCACTGCTCTTCCGCACCATGTCCAATAATGAGAAAACGGAAGTTGGTAATCCCGCGTTCAAGCAACTCATCATGAATCTGCGCCAGCAGGGTAATGTTCTTTTCTATGGAGAGCCTCCCGACAAAGCCCAGCAGTTGCGCATCATCGCCAGCCTTGCGTCGTCTGCGTGCCGGAGTAAAAAGTTCAGTATCCACGCCGCGCGGCATCAGAAAGCATTTGCGGCCAGTGGCCTTCTCGAGCAGCGCGCAGAGTTCTGGATTCGGCGCGTAGAGAACCTGCGCGATCGAATAAAACTTTGCGGCGACAGCCAATGTCCAGTCTTCAACTGTCTGCTCGACATGCGCGATGCGTTCAGGCGAGAGCATGTTTGCAATCCAAGTTGCCGAACGCCACGCCAGGTACTCGTGAACGTTTGTGTGCCAGCTTGCAGCGAGGGGAATTTCGCGATCATGGGCGAGAGTTGCGCCGAGCATGCCTGTGTCATTGGGGCCGGTGATGTGGATGAGGTCGGGGCGGAAACGATCGAGGACTTCATTGACGAGCGGAATGTGGCGTATCAGGCCTGGATCAAAGCGAAGGTCTTTCTCGACGGCAAAGGATAGGAAACCGCGAGGGAGTTCGAGAGTCCAGAGGTTGCCTTCTTCGAGGAAAGCGGGTTCGCGCTCACCGGCACGCACACAGAGAAAAGGAAGATTGCGGCGCCGCGCAAATGCCTCAAAGTGGCGACTGGTATGCGCCACCCCGTTCACTTCGTGAAAGGAATCGGGAAAGTAGGCAACGCGGGGCGTTTTTATTGGCATACTGAAGAGAATAAACGGGCGAGAGTGGCCAGCGTTTCTACGCCGTATGAATTCTCACCCGAATGATAGAGATTAACCTTCCTGTTCGCCGAGTGCTGTGCGGAGTTCGCGGTTCTCGCTCCAAGCCGCGCGGAGTCCGCCTGAAACAGGTCCACGACCAAGGAGTTCGACCATTCCAAGAAGGACTCGCATGGCGCGGGGAGACTTACCACCCGGCCAGATTTCGCTGAGCGGCCGAACAATGCCATTTGCATCGGGATGGTAGACACGCTCGTCCCAATTTCTTGAACCTTGCGGGAATTCGGGATAGTTGCGAATAGCGTCGATGGTGGATTGCAGTAAGCGATGTTTCCACGGCTCGGCGTACTGAGGCATGAAAAGGACGTGGCTTTTGCGCTCGTAGCGGATCTCGTGGACGAACTCGGTGAAGTTGGTGGCGTTGGTCATGTTGATGTTGCCGTTGGGCTCGATGCCGTGACGGTCACCGCCGGAGATGAGGAGCATATTCCACTGCTCGGCGAGGCGACGGACGGCGCGGTTTTCAGTCCAGTGGCGCAGGCCATTGAGTTCAAGGGCGTGGAAGAAGGCGCCGTTTTTTTGCAGGAATTCGTTGACGAGGAAGTTGTGCTTCTCCTGCCCGATGAGGAAGAGATCCCAGAGAGGATGGTTGAAGACGAGAAGAACATTGGGCTCTGCGTTGAGGGCGGAGAGAATCTCAGTTAGTTTTTTGTCGTTGGGATTGGCGGTGAATTCGGCGAGTGTGGCCATCCATTCGTTGGCGCGGTCGCTGGGGAGATTGTGAACGCCGAGGTGAAAATCCTGACAGCCACCGTAAGGCGCGCTCCATTCAACGGAGACGGGAATGTGGCGGGCGCTGGGGACGGTGCGCAAAAGCATTGGCGCATTGATGTTGTCGTGATCGCTGAGTGAGACGAGGGGATTGAGGCCGATTTTTTCGATCTGGCGGCTTTCAAGATCGAAGGCCAGACGCGGGGTCAGAGGCGGGGTCCAATAGCTTTCGCTGAAGTTGATTTTGATTCCGTGACGCTCCTGGCTGCGGCGCTCAAGGCGCGTGATGAAGGGGCGAACGACGGGGTACTGGTTTCCGAAGTTGGCGAGAAAGTCCAGCGTCTATTTTGATTGGTTGGTGTGGCCGTGCAACGAGACTCCGGTCTGGAACTCACGGGGCGCGTTTTTGTCGCGCCAGAGGTATGAGATGGAGATCTTTGACATAGTCACCCTTTCAATCTGGAATGCGGCTTAGCTTACATTTCTATTGTCGCGTGGTGGAGTGAAAGGAGTGTTAAGGTCGTAAGAATCGCTAGTCAATTCAGCGATTTACGTTACCAGATTGGTACATTTTGGGAGGTTGTCACAGTTTCACAGCGGCTGTGATGTGAGCAATTTTTTGGTGATTTGGTGGGAGGATGTGGT
>DAHXOQ010000057.1:0-1573 GCA_027364815.1 Acidobacteriaceae bacterium
GCATGAATGGCAATGGCAATTACTACAACGAAAATTACGCGCCCCCGCTGCCAGTTGCCGCAGTTCCGTCCAGCGGCCCTGTGCGCATTTTCTTCTTCATTGAAGATCTCTTCTTCAACGCCAAGATCAACGAGAACTGCCGCAAACTCGGCGTTAAAGTAGAGTTCCTCAAGGGCGATAAAGAGAGCATCGCCCGCCTCACCGACGCGCCCGAAGAAGAGTGGCCCAAGCTCATTGTTTTTGACTTGAACAACGCCGCCGCCAACCCGCTCACCTTGATTCCGAAGCTCAAGACAAAGTTCAAGAAAGCCACTTCCATCATCGGCTTCCTCTCGCATCTGCAGGGCGACTTGAAGATGAAGGGAATTGAAGCCGGTTGTGACACCGTCATGCCCCGCTCAGCCTTCTCGCAAAGTCTCCCCAACCTCCTACGCCGTTACGGCATGGAAGATGACGACGACAACTACCCACAGCCAATGTAAAGTTGGTTGTGGATAGTATTTGCAATGAGTCTCTATCTTTCTGGCATGACAGGTGGATGATGAATCACAACTCGGAACCATCGAAAACGAATGAAGTCATTGAAGAATTCAAAGCCAGACAGAGAAATGTGCAGTGGCATGATGCTTTCTCGAATGGCCGAGGAGTCGATGAGTATTTGTGGAAAGGTGATCCAAAGGCTCCGCTCGTACAACGACTCGGAGCCATTGTCTTTGGGATTTTTTTTATCATAACGGGATTAATGTGGATGTATATTTCCAGAGAAAAGAACGAATTCTTCTTTGGCCTCATATCAATACTGTGGGTAGTGCTAGGAATAAAAATATTTGCGAATGCATTTCGAAGAGGTAAATCGAAATCTTCAGAAACAAAGTAAGACAAATTTCAAAGTCATTTTAATAATTCAAACGCCCGCTTCACCCTTTCTAGCGCCTCATCCGATGTTTTACCCACAACCGAAAGGTGTCCCATCTTCCGAGCAGCGCGTGGCGTGTGCTTCTCATAAAGATGCAACCGTACTCCCGGCTCACCGAGCGCCGCAACAAAATTCGGCTGACCATTCGGCGCCTCAAGCCACAAATCTCCGAGCAGATTCATGATCGCACACGGAGCAATCAACTTCGTCTCACCCAGAGGCAAATTCAATGCCGCGCGCACAGCCTGTTCAAACTGGCTCGTCACGCAACCCCGCTCCGACTGGTGATAGCTGTTGTGCGGTCGCGGCGCCATTTCATTCACCAGCAACTCACCCGTTCGCGTTACAAAAAACTCAATGCACAACAACCCCTCAAGCTTCAGATCCGCAATAACCTTCGCTGCAATAGACTCAGCCTGCACCTCAATCTCGTCTGAAACCCCCGCAGGCAAAACGCTCCACGCTAAAATTTGATTCTCATGGTGATTGCGCGCCGCAGGATAAGTCCGCACTTCGCCATTCGCATTCCGCGCCGCCATCACGCTGATCTCAACTTCCAACTCCAGCGCCGCCTCAGCAACCGCTGGCCGTGCGCCGATGCTCTGCCATGCAGCTTCAATCTCCGCATCCGTCGCAATTCCCTCAAATCCAATCCGC
>DAHXOQ010000057.1:1583-12220 GCA_027364815.1 Acidobacteriaceae bacterium
GGAGCGAACGACGAGTTGGGCGACTTCGCGTACGAGAGCCACGCGTTCTTCGACGACGACGACCCCCGACTGGAGCATGACGTGCGCGAGGCGTCGCGCCGCCTCGTCGTCGCTCGGAAAGTGCACGCCGCGTCCATCGTACCCACCGCGCGCCGTCTTCAAAAAAACGCGCCCGCCAAGTGCACGCACCGAAGCACGCAATTCGTCCATCGATCGCACCACTCGAAACGCGCCAACGGGAATCCCGTCTTCGCTGAGCCAGTTCTTCTGCAAAATCTTGTCCTGAATCAAGCGCACCGGCTCAACCCCGGGCCTGAGCGGCGCAATCTCCGCAACAGCTTCCAACGACGCCACGCCAATCTGCTCAATCTCAAGCGTCACAGCATCGGCGCCGGTAGCGAGTCTGCGCGCGGCCTCCACATCTTCCCAGTGGCCCACAATTGTCTCATCAGCAACAAAACTTGCCGGGCAACGTGGATCGGGGTCAAGCACGCGAACACGATAGCCCATCGTTCTTGCAGCCATCGCCATCATGCGCCCCAACTGCCCACCGCCCAAAATTCCAAGCAGTGAGCCGGGAGGTAGAGCCGCAGTATCTTTAGGCGAAGGACTCACGCCCGACGCTCCGAATTTTGATTTGGATTTGTTTCCAGAGTTTGTTCAAGAACTTCAGCCGTTCTTGCAACGCGCCATGCACTGAGCCGCTTCAAGATTTCAGCATCGGTCGTCGCCAGAATCTCCGCCGCAAGAATCGCCGCATTCGCCGCACCCGGCTTGCCGATTGCAAGCGTTCCCACGGGAACACCCTTCGGCATCTGCACAATCGAGAGCAGTGCGTCCAATCCATTCAATTGCGTAGCCGCAACAGGCACGCCAAGCACAGGCACAAGAGTTTTAGCCGCCAGCATTCCCGGCAAATGCGCCGCACCGCCCGCGCCGGCAATAATCACGCGCAAACCGCGCGACTGCGCTGTCGATGCGTATTCAAAAAGTAGATCCGGTGTGCGATGCGCGCTGACGATGCGCGCTTCAAATGGAATGGCAAGTTCGCGCAATATCTCCACGGCCGCAGAGAGAACTTCGTAGTCGCTCTTGCTCCCCATCACCACGCCGACCAGCGGTTGTGTGCTCATGCCTTTGATTATACTTTTTATCGATTGTTCTCCGAATGACTATTTTCTCCACGCATTCACAGCTACTTCAACCACCGCGAACAGAACACTCATCGCCGCAAGAAATCCCTTGGCGCGCTGCCAGTTCTGCCCATGATGATCCATGCGCCGCTCCAACTCGCCAAGCCTTCCCGAGTTGCCATCACCCACCAGGTTTACCATCTGGGTTTTGCGCACGGAGAGATCGCTGAGTACCTGAGCTTCGAATTCATTCATCATTCGCATCCATCGATCTCCATTAAACCTGAAAAAATTACGACCCGAGTGGCAAGTTGATAAACAATGCAGCTGAAAACTCCGAATAATTAGGTGGTATTGACCCGTCAAACATCCTGAAAAAAAACCTGTCATTCACACTCAATCTCGGAAGCGTAAAATTGGTCACCGTCGTCCGCATTACCAAATCAGGATCATTGCCTGGCTGAAATGCGAAATCTCTGAGCCGCACCTCAATGCCTCCACCGCTCGGCAGCGTCACGTTTGCCGAACACACCACGCTGCTTCCATCTACTGAGCTCACCGTCAAATTCGAAATGTTCGCCAAATACGGCGGTGAAATCGGCGCAGGCAACCATGTGTCCACAGGCACAGTTGTGCTCGTTTTGATCGCCAGGTCACTTGCCCAATCGTTGGCAAACGCAATCGTGTAGTTGAAAATATCTGGCGTAGTCGATGAGTAGGTCACCTTTACACTGCGCACTACAACCTGCTCGTTCAAAGTCAATGACGGTGCAATCAACTGCAGGCTATCGCCCGGCCAAACATCAGTCGAAAAATTCAAATGCGTTCCACGATAAGTTCCTGCCCAAAGCGCACTCACGCTCGCTGCTGCTTCTTCCATCGCTGTTGCTGCATTGCGGCAATCGGCAGAACAGCGCGCTGGTGGATTTGTTACCGACCCAATCCAAACTGAGATAGGCGGCAATCCCTGCGCTCCTAACGCCGACTGACTTGCTGCATTCACTGCCCGCCCCACGGCGCGCCCAACGGTTCTGTAACTCACGGCACGCTGTTCTCCAATTGCCGGCTGATAGCCCATATAAAAACCGCATTTCCCTGATCCCTCGACGTGGCACTCGGATCCTTCTGCCAATGATCCAACTCGGCGCGTGTAAGCCGTACCGCCAGGAGGCGTACTGACCACCCACCCCGAACCAATATTCGTCAGATTCAATGCGCGCATGGAGCCGACCAGGTTTAAACTGCTCGCCGCCACAATCGTTGCATTCCCAAGCACATTTGAAATTGATCCATCATAAAGAACAACCGGCATCGCTGTGAGCCCATCTGCGGTCTCTTGAATCTCGAGCAATACCTTTGCGCCACTCAACACCAATGCGCCGCCTGTTGTAATCAAACCACTGTCGCCGGCCGTGTGATAAAGCGAATGACTACGCGCAAATTCCGGGCAATGCACACGCGCGCGCAAATTGTATTGGTATGCAGGATTAATGTTGTATGCCGTTCCAGTCGGCAATCCATTAATCAATGGCTGAATCGTTACTGCGCCGCTTCCGCTTGCCGAAGTGACCTGAAAGCCCACCTGGCAATCAGATTGCTGCAACATTCCCGATGAAAATGCGGCCAGCAAACCAGTGCTGCCCGGCGAAAGTGAAACGCCAATCACTTCAAGCAGCAAAGTTCCAATCATCTCTACCGGATCCATCCATGAAAGCACAGTCTGACCGTCTATTCCGCTGCCGCCATTAAACGTCAATCCACCAGCGCCCAACGTCAAATAACCGGGCGCGCCAATGTTGGACCACACATTGGTCAGTAGTTGGCCCTCATTGAAGAGCTCGCTGATGTGTTTTGATTTTGAAGCAGGCAAGTAGAATGCATCTTGCGAAAGATCAAATTGCGTCGTGACTCCATCGCCGAAAAAATACTCTGTGACATACGCAACCGGCTCATGCTCGCCGCAAACAGTCACATCGTTGGCTAATGCGCGATGAACAGCTGAAGAAAATTCCAGATTGCCAAGTGTGAGTGTTCCTTCACTCTCATCAAGCGGATGAACGACGTTGCCCACACTTGATATCAAGAGCGTGCCATTCAGTGCGCGATAAGAACTGCGCGTCTGGCTCACCATCAATGCAGCTCTCTCACTCCACGGCGTTCCCGGCGGAGGTGAAAAGTTGCTCACAGGTGTAGTCGGAATCATTCCCCCCATATGCAGTGCCGATGAGCCAGAGTGTGTCACCAGTGATGAAACAAGCACGCCCACAGCTTCATTCGCCACATTCGTTCCCGGAGGCATCAACATCTGATCCAGCAGAATCTCATCGCTGAGAGCCTGTATCGCGTAACGATACTGCGGCCCTGTCAATCCCATCCCCGCATATTCCGGCAACGGACTCACCGCAATGTAACCGGTGAAATAAATCGTGCCTGAATCGCCGATAACCGAGAGCGGCGCATTGCGCACTGGAACACTTAGCGTCCCATTGAATGGCAGGCTCAGAAAAAACTCGCACACTGAGGGCGCATTCAGTTTGCGCTCGATGCTCAGCGGTTTAATCGCGTCAAGCGCCACCGTGTAATTCACGCCACTGATTGTGAGTATCATGAGGTTCCTCTGCCGGACCTTTCTTCATTTCTGGGTTTTGCAGTTATTGTTTTTGAATTTCTGATGCAGCTCTGTCGGCTTAAATCAACGCATTCGCTGCCGGAAGAAAACTGCGATAGCAAATCACACGCTCGCCATCGAGAGGATCCGTAACCGGCATCGCCAGAAATTGCCCCATAAGCAATATCCGCGCCAAACCTGCATTCTGTTTTGCATCCAGCAAGCTCGGCGTCTCCGTTGCGCTGATTGCATTCTGCAGCCGCGGATAGTAGTAGAAAATGCGTTCGCCCTGGCTGCCTTCTTGCACAAACACCGCCGACCACTCTTGATAAAAATTTCCGCCCTCGCGATCCACAAACCCGACAATCTGCTGCGCCTTCATTCCGGCAACTGGCGCGCCACCAATCAGCGGTGCAGCCAGCGTCAATCCCGCCGTCGTCACCTGCGTCACCAGGCCAACATTGAAGGTTACGCGGCGAATGTAATTCACATCGGTAAGCGCCTGGCGCAGGTACGCACCTGAAACTGGCGATCCCACAAACCCGGTCTGACCCGTGTAATCGGAATCAATCGCAATCATCGCTCCGGCTTGAAACGTTCCCGCATCCGCCTGTGACAAAGCTACAAAAGTCGAAGTCGAACCGCTCTCGATCGTCACTGCATTGATCGCTGTTCCGCCATCTGCGCCTTCAGTTGCACCCGCAGCTTCAGCCAGCAGATTCATGTGCTGCGAACCAGTTGCCAGCGCCATCGTGAGTTTGGTCCACGTCAAAAATTCCAAACTCACCTCGGCATTGAGCGTCTCGCGCACCTGCTCAAGTGGCGATGCGGGAATCCCGGTCTGCACCGGCGTCGTCTTGCTCGCAGCTTTACGTTGAAAATTCTGAATCCACCCCAGGCTGATCCACGGCGCAGGTGGCGCATCCAAATTGAAACTCAATTGCCCCGCCGCATCAAAAAGTGCTGGCGTCTGACTCGCGCGATTCACCGGCGCAAAGTACGCTCGCACACGCCGCGTTACCGGGGCAGGTGCTGTGTAGGATGTGGCCGTCATTTACTCCCCCTGCTCCTGGTAGCTGTAAACTGTTACCTTCACTGTGCGGCTGAGTTTGTCTCGCAGCGTCACAACCGGCGAGAACGCCGCCTCTTCCCAGAAGACCTGCGTCAAATACGCCGCTGGCGGCTGTGAGATGTAATTCATCTTCGGCGTGTAGTACGGCTGAAGAATCGCTGTGACTTCCTCATCCATTTCGCTGAGCAGCCGTCCGCGATCCAGCCCGCCAAAACTCTGCGTTCCAACACTCTGGTAAAGAATCTCGCATTCTTCTGCCGCCATCTGGGAACCCAGATTCACATCAACGCCAAGTCCAAGCCAGCGCAGAATAAATACATCATTCGGCAACTGGCCAAAAGGAGCCTCTGCCTCTTCCACAAAAATTCCCGGGCGCACTGTCCCTCGCAATAAAATCGTCCGCTCCGGATTCAGCGCCGCAAGTCGTGTGCGTAACGCCATGTAAAACGAGTCTTTCGCATTCTGCATAAACTTGCTGCTCCTTCATGCGCTCCCGGCTGCAATCTAAAAAATCCGCCACTATAATCCCTGTTGAACTGCTTCGCGCAACAGCAGTCGATAGAGATAAATCTGTCCAAAAGCCTCATTCGCTGCGACCGACTCAATCAGATAATCCTGACCTGCCACAGTCACCGCCAATGTCATTGCAAACAGTGCTTCCACCGATGGAATATCCAGCGCGTTGACCTGCTGCTCAAGGCCGGTCGCTGAAACCATCAGCTCCCATCCCGGTTCGCCGCCCGCCTTCCATGTAGGACGCAGTTTGCGCATCAATGCCGGGCTCACCGCTACATTCACAAACGTCGTTGCCACCAATCCAACTTCAGATTGGCTTGTATCTGTGTTCGCATTCGTCACTCTAAAGAGCGCCGTGGTGCCGGCAACTGTTCGCAGCAGCGCATCGGCTATCATCTGCGGTGCAGCAGTCGGGTTGCGTGAAGTTGTGTCACTCATGCTTTACCCCACTCTTGTTGCGATATATGGCTTCAGCCAGGTTTGCACTGTCTCATCGAGCAGTGAGCTCGAAAAGTACTTCACCCACATCGTGTCAATCTTTGACATGCTTGCATTGAGCGCCGGTGTCGCCTGTGCATTGCGCACTATCTGTGCGCACGCACTCTTCACGTCGTCGCCTATCGTCGCCAAGCCCGCCGTGTACGTAACTGAAACCTCGTTGTATGGCAACCCCAGCACATTCCACGGCAATGTCAACTCGCCGGTGTTCGGGTCGTAATCCACCGTCGCCGGATCTATGTTCGTCCACTGTCCCGGCAGTGAAAAGGCCCACACAACATCAAAAATCGGCGCGGCCAACATCTCGCCGCGGCGTGGTTTCGTGTAACGCCCCTGGATGCTGACCAATGGCGTACTCGCTAAACCCAACGGCGCAAGCGGCAAATAACTGAGTAGAACCGTCTGCGCACCACGCACCATCCGCAGCCGCTCAGTGTACTCAATCACGTTCAGGTCGGGCCGTCTGCAAAAACTGTTGATCAGAGCCGTCGCCGCAGTTACCCAATCCGCGCTCGTCCCGGCAGGCAGTCCATAATTTGGATAATCCGCTGGCTGCAGATAAGCCATACCTGTCCCTCTTCCTTTTCCATCTCAATTGCATTTGCAATTCAATTGCTCATCGCAGCATGGCGCTGCAAATCAATTACAAAATGAAAAAGAGGCGCAACTTTCCGCGCCTCTTCATTCATTCCCATCACTGCCGATTTCAACGATCACTGAGTTCTAACGATCGACCAGCACTTGGTAGTGTGCGTAGCTCGCGCCCTTCACAACCGGTGCGCCGAACTTCACGGCAACATACTGGTAAGTCAGCGATCCCGGCAACCCAAGTTGGAAGATGCGCGGTGTCGGATCACCAAGCCAGTGGTACTCAATCAGATCTTCGGTCACAATGTATGCTGGCAGAACTGCTGAACCCGAACCCGGAACGCCAGTGTAGCTCAGGCTCCAGTCAGGGATCAGCGGAAGATCGCCAGCTTGTGTCGAGAGCATCTTCACACGCACGCCGCCTGATACCGCCTCGGTATTCAGCACTACGTTGAACTCGCTCTTCATCTCGCGATCAATCAGATCAAGAAGAACAGGGTTTGCGTAAATTGCTGTCGGGCGTACAAAGTAGCCGTTGTTCGCTACCATCTGCGCCACGGTAGACTTCAGTCCATCAACGATCGATGATGTGGTTCCGATGCTGGTCGTATTGCCACCGGCAACAATCTGCGCCGTCACACCCATGTATTGGGTAGTAGTCGGTGTAGACAAGCTGGTGTCGTTTCCATTCCACAGTGCCACATCATGCGTCACCATCACACCACTGACCGTATCCGCCAGGTCCTTCGCCTGCAGATAAGCAAACTGCTTCTGCTGGTCGCCCAGTTCGATGTCAAAAAGGTTGTAGTTGATCTGCGAGACAATCGCCTTCAACGGAACACTGCGCTCAACTCGAGTCGGACTCACAACCGGTGCAACGATGCTGCGCGGATTCACAAATCCAGACGTTCCAGGATTCGGAATCGCGGTCTCTTCAAAGAAGCGTGAAGGATGACCGGTCGCCGGAACCTGCTTGATACGCTGACCAAACGCGCTCGAGCGATGACAGATGTCAAAAATCTCGGTCTGGTAAAGTGGAACTTCAATTGCGCCAGGTCCAATGTAATCGGCTGCCGCGTGGATATCTGCAAAGCTTGCGTTCATAAAATTTTTCCTTAAAGCAGCTTCTAGCTGCTAGCTGCTAGCTTTTGGCTGATCTCTCGCGCTTCAAGCTAGGTTTGTTTTGCTTCGCGCGGATCACTCAAATCAGCATGAGTGAATAATCGCGAATCACTATCCAGTTACAGCTTCTATGTCGCCAACATTCTGCTGGTGGCTCGAAGCATGTAGCTGGTAGCTGCTTCTTCAGGCAATGCTTCCAGCACGAAGCAACTGGGTCTTCACTGCGATCCGCTGCTCCAGGCTCAGACCCGCAAGGGCCGCGTCCAGAGAACGAACATCGATAGGACCATCCCCGACTCCACGCTTCGCCAGCAACTCGCTGGTTGACGCCGGAAGTGTCTTGCGCTGTGGCACCGTAGCTGTACCCGCCTTCAGCGTCTCGAGCTCCTGCTCAGCCGCAAGCAGGCGCTCCTCCAACTCGGCTTCACGACGGCTCTGCTCCACCGTAGCCGAGATCTTCTCAACTTCGCCGGCCAGAGTCGTCTGGCGTTCTTCGAGCCAGCCAAGCGTCCGCTCCAGTAAAGAGGTTGCGGCCTCCAGCCGCTCTACAATTGCCGTTTCGTCCCTGTCCATATGACTTCCTTCCTGTTCTGGTTACTGCTTTGGTTTCGACTCGCGCACTCGCACGCGAGCCTGACCCACTCTCTTCCCCTGGTTTGAGGTTTCAAGTGAATCTGACTTTTACTGGAATTCGTTGTGCTTAACTCGCCAGCCGGAAGCTCGTTTCTCTGTACGCCGCCTTTTCCCTGAGCAACACCGCTGCTCCTGTAAAAGTCGCCCGCGTCAACTTCCAAACCACCGCGCGCATATCCTCCACACGCGCATCGGCAATCTCGTAACTCATTCCCATCGCTCCCGGCGCATGTGCCTCCATCGCCTTTTGCACATCAGGAAAATCACGCGCGTACAAATAGCCCTTCACCACCAGCTTCTGCCCCACCAGATCAGCCTCGGTCAGCAAGCCAATCTTGCGCCGCGCATCATGGCCATCCCAGCTCGGCTTGTAATCCACTGCCATTCCCAACAAAGACGGAATCGCCTTCTCGGCCGCCTCCCGTGTCAACATCACCCGGTGCCCTCGTGCCCCCGCGGGAGCCTTGTCACTCGCCGCGTTCACCACTGTCAGCACCCCCTCGAAAGGAACACGGTTTGGGTGTCCTTCCACATGAGGAATCCTTACCGCCATCGCTTCCAATCGCATTTGCTCTCCACCCAACCACGTGTTTACTTTGCCCTCATCCCCAGTGTCACAACTCATCCGCAGTATCCGTTACTTGTCCTGCTTCGGCACTGAGTTGTGTCTCCCTGTTCTGGCCCAGCGGGCCCAACCCACGCATCGCCCGCACTTCATTCACCGTCAACACACCGGCCTGCAGCAATTGCACCTGCACCGCCAGCTCTGTCTCCTCGTCCCTCGCGTTCAGTTCGTTGAAGACAAACTCAAACTCCCGCCATCCTATGCACTTGTCAAAAAGATCGCGCGTAATGTGCCCGGCCAGCAGCATCGCCAGCGGTGAAATCGCCCCACGGAATGCCTCATCTGTCATCTCCGCCGCAGTCGACTGGTTCACATCCGCTTCCAGACCCAGCATCAGCGGCGGCAATCCAAAGGCATTCGCTACCTGGCGAATCAAAAACTCCTGCCACGCCAATCGCAAATCCGCATCCGTACCCTGCGCAAACCGCAGCACTTCTGGCTTCTGCGGCGTTGAAATCAGCGGAACTCTGCCCGTTCCCTCTATCTCGTCCTGCCACCAGCGAATCAATCTGTCCTGTTGCTGCGGCGTCGTCTCGTTGAGCCACAATGCATACTGCGCCACACTGTTCGATGCCAGGTTCCCCGCAAACCGGTGCGCGCTCGAAAACAGATTCACCGTCTCAAAGGCAACTTCAAGCGGTCCCAATCCAAAGGGCGTGTAACTGCGCGGATTCAGCCGCACATAGATCAACTGGTCGTCGCGCAACTCAATCGCCTGTGACTCCAGTTGCCCCGGCAACACCTGTGCATACCGCGGCGTCTCCGCATCGCCATCCCACTTGGCATTGATTAGGATCGATGCTCCGTCCACCGGCCACAACATTGCCGGCCGCTCTGGATCACCCGTCGGCTCCATCTCAATTGCGCCATAACCACCCGTCAACGCATCTTCAATTACCTGCTCAATCAAGGTGCGAAAACTATCGCTCACATTGGGTTCTTCAAGCGTCCGTCGCAGCGCCTTCAACTTGCGGTTTGCATACGCAACCTCGCCGCCGCTTACACCGCGCCGCACCCGGATCTGCCAATCCATCGCCGCTATCCGATCCTTGATGACGTTGATCGCCCGCCTCACCACCGGTGTCTCCGCAAAGCGCCGCAGATTCATCGGCGTCGGTTTCGGCAAATGACGCCCCGGAAAATGTACCGGGCTCACAATCGCCGGCAACGCCAGCGTCCTGCGCTTCGCCTCTGCATCCTCTGCGCGCGCCTCAACTGCACTGCGGCCGCTCGTCGCCTGCCGCCAGATCTCTCTCAATTGCTCTCCAACCTTCACGCGCACCTTCCTTTTCTCCAAAACAAAAAGGCACAACCCCAATCGGGCTGTGCCTCTTCATTTCGTCGCTGGCAACCGGCTCTTCGCCGCTCGCCTCAATGTTTTTTTTGTAGCCTGCTCCGCGTCTCTCTTGCCGACTGCTTCCTGTTAACTGCCTACAAAAACCATCCTACCTCAACTCAACATATATATCTGCAAAGTGCATTCAAAATTCTAAAACAGGGAACAAGGCAAACAATATGGATATTGACAAATTGTGAATGTCAATCAAACTTTCACTTTCACTGAGAACTGAGAACTGAGAACTGAAAACTGAAAACTAAGAACTGTCCTTCAGCAACTCTCTCCTCGCCGTATCCGCCACTCTTCCCATATCCGCCGTCGTCAGCACTCGAATCTGGTGTTCCTCCATCGTCTCCACGCCAAACCGGTACTGCTCCAGCCTCTCCGGATCCTCATCCGTCGCACCCAGTCGCGCCGCAGGTTCAATGATCGCCGTCAACTCCAGCCCCGCGCCCTCGTGCTCGATGAAGTCCCACGCCGCACGCTCTGCCAGCGTCTTCGAC